>NZ_JBHFKV010000007.1:0-173784 GCF_042879355.1 Photorhabdus sp. RM71S
TTTTATTGGAAATCGTCGCGGGCTTAATTGCTTATACATTCCAACCTAAAAAACCGAGCTTGAATTTACGGGATTGTGATATCGCTATTTTTAAACGAAGCTGAGGTTAATAAAATAAAGAAAAAAGATTTTATATGTAATGTTGTCATTTCACGAGGATAAATTCTCTCAGCAATTGATGCTATTATTACTAACACATAACATGTGAATTAGTGGGCATAATCTGCTGAATTTTCTTAAAATTTTTTCAGGTGAAAATAATAAAATAACAGCGCATCAGCCAGGAAATAAACTTTCTATAACTGATGCAGATAAATTTATTACTGATAAGTTAATGTCATTGTTGCGGTTACATTTGCTTGGCCGGGGGTAATATTGAGATCGGTCTGAAAATAGCGGGCGTGTAAAGGAATAGATAACTTCCCACCTGAATAGCTGTTACCAATATTTATTTGTGAATGAATAATAACAGGTTGGTTGTTATAAAGAATTTGCATACCTACACCGGAAGCAGTTGTGTTATTATCATTTTGATCAAGCGCCCATACGTGATATAAGTTATTTTTTGCTTTCTTTCCATCAAGCATTAATTGAATTTGAACATCATTATCACAATCTAAAATAACCTCAAAATCTTTCCCTCCTGCGATACTATTAATGCCAGAAAAATCGCTTTTTTTAATATCACCCATAGGCACAGTAATATTGCTATTTTTCAGTGAGCAACTTTTAGTAATAATGCGGGTATTTCCCAAACGGTAAGTATGCACGATATGGTTATTTACCCGCGCCTGAATTAATTGTTCGTTTCTGACAAAACCAGAACCTGTTGTTGGCGCTATTTTTATTAGCTGAATTGTCAAATAACCCCATGTTTTACCACAATACCAACGACCGGAATTGTCGCAGCTTACGGGATTATTAGCAATGCGCGGTAACCAATCGATACCATAGCCGGGACTCCAAGTATTTATTCTGATACCAACACCGGGAACACCGGACTCGTAAATAGCATCCTTGTTGTATTCTGCATTTTTGTAGGATGTATATCCCCATGACGTATTAACGTTTGTATCGCAATAGAAAATATTGTTTTTATTGTCTAATTCATCTGCACGATATTCGTAAATGGTTGTGCCAATCGGTTGATCCCTTGGGACATATAAGGTTCCAAAAGAGAGATGAGTGATTTCTGGTTTAAATCCTTTCGTAAACTGGCAGTTAGCGGCAAAACTATAAGAACTGACTGTCAAACCAATTAATAAGTTGGTAATAACGAGAAAATATTTAAATTTATTGTAAATATTAAACATAGCGTTTTCCTGTGGAAATTATTTACAGTGTGCTGCTATTATATAAATATCGGATAAAGGACTTTTTTCTGGTAGTTTGTAATTAACGATACATTCCTGAATATCTTTATAACCCCATTTAACGAATAATCGTCCACTATCGGGTAAACCCGTGAGGTAAACTTGCCCTTCGTGACTAACAATAGCGCTATTTACTTCATCAATATCATGGCGTTTTTCTAACGTGACAATTGCACCAAAAGGAATAGGATTTTCTTGATAATAGAGATTGATTAGAACTCTGTGACCTATCCGGGTTTTAAAATCAGCCAGGACTAATGCCCCACGAGTAGGAATAACGGTTTGGGTATTGACGTCAATATCGACATTATCTGCTAATGAATGAGTATCCAGTGCAATCCGATTTTTCCGGTAACTGCTAACATAAGGAATAATCGCATAACCATTCCAATCGGTGGCAATACCAACATTATTTTGGATCTTTATTCCTTGAGCACCATCAGCCCGGACTAATGCCAATGTATCTCCCAAATGTTGTGAAAGAGTAATTCCGTATGGATGAGCAACAATGCCTCCCTGGAGGCCATAATTCAGTTGGTGAGAATAGCGATCATAGCTATAACCGGTACTAAATTGACCATAAGCGCCTTTATATTCCGCATGAATATGACCGCCAGCGCCAGTACCGTGATTCGTGTAACTCTGCTGTAAACTATAAATTAAATTATTGTCTTCCAGTGCTGTGCCACTTAAACTTACTTGATGGGAAATATCTTTGTTTTTATTGGTATTAAAATTATAGCTGGTCCAGCTATTCTTTAGCCAGCGATCTAATGGAATCTGTATGCTGAATGAAAAAAGCTGTTCATTTTTATCTGTATCTGGAAGTTGGCTATAGGTATAATTCAGGCTGTAATTAATATTATTATAATTGGTGCTATAACCTGCGTTGATATTACGTTCATAGCCACGTTGCTGCCAATAATTTTGTTGAAAAGCGGACAAATATAAACTGCCAAAATTTCCTAAAGATTGATTAATATGTAGTTGCAATTTACTTCTTTTATTGGTGCGATAACGCCAGTCACTTTTATTGGCATTATCTATGTCATTGGCTTCTTTAAAATCGTAAAAACCACGTGTCGAATAGCGATAACCTGCCAGAGTAAAATTAGTCCCTGTTAACGAAAGATCTTTTGCATATTGAAAACGGTAGGATTGCCCTTTGGTACTTATATTAGATGGTAAATCGGTGTTAGAGTGAGTGATGTCAAAAGAGAGAGAACCCAATATACCAAAATTATAACCTGATCCTAAAGCAACGGATTGATAATCTTTTGAAAAAATTGTACCACCATAGGTAGTGATATTATTAGAAAAACCATAGACTAATGCACCTTGGGTAAAATTAGGTTCTCGCCCATGATTATTTGATGATTGATATTGGCCCAGTGTTATCGAATATTGGAAGCCTCCTTCCCGTAACATAATCGGTATAGCCGAAAAGGACTGAGTAGATCGATATTCCTGACCATCTGCTTCCTTGATAATAACTTCCAAATCTCCACTTGTTGTGGTTGGGAAAAGGTCATTAATGACAAATGGACCGGGCGAAACATAAGTTTGATAAATGATATAACCGTTTTGCTTGATTGTAACTTGAGCATTACTTTGAGCAATTCCCCGGACACTAGGGGCGAAACCTTGTAAGCTGTCTGGTAACATATTGTCATCAGAAGCTAATTGTAAACCGCGGAATTGGGCACCCTCAAAAATATAGGAGGGGGTAAAGCTATCACCTAGCGTTAATTGTCCTTTTAGTGCGTGAATATCCCGTTGTAAGTAGGTGTTAATACTTTTCCAACTCTTATCACGACTGGTATAGGTAGAATAATTGCGCAGACGCCATGCTTGCCAATTAGCGCCTGTTCGAAGATTCAGATAATGGGTCTGCGTAGAGCCAGATGGGCTATTTTGCCAGGTATTTGAACCACTATAATTGTAGTTAATCAATAATGAAGTTAATCCTTGCTGCCATAATTCAGGCGAAACATAACCTCTTGCCTGATTGTTTAACATTGCTTGTGGAATACTGATATCTAGCCTTTGTTGACCAAAATTGAAGACAGTGCTTGCAGCTGGAATATATTGACTTAAATCAGACAACTCTGTTTCTGGTGGTAAACTGAATAGCTCTGGAAAGTTATCAATTTTTACTCCCATATCCTGTAATTGTTGAATTGTCAGCTTGGGCAGCAATTTATTATTTATCGTGACAAAGGTTACGTTCCTGGTATCTATTTTATCTCTATTAAGGTAAATATCTACCCAGTAAATACCGGGCGGATAGTCGTCTTGTGTGAAAATAGAGAGATCAATGTTTTCAGGTGAACCAAAATCAGTACCTATTTCCAGTGCATGAATGTTGAAATAATCTTCAGAATAAGTTTTAGCTGGGTAAAAAAGCATGCCAACAGCTACAAATGGCAATAATAAGAGCCATGAATGTTCAATATTGTATGGTTGCTGATTAATCTTATGCTGTGAGCACTTTCCCATAATTAACTTTCTGGTATAGAGTAAAGTAATGTAACGGTTTTATTAACGAGTTATTTTTTCAAATGGCTGTTTTTTCCTCGGCAGTCACACCACCAAAATCATTAATTGCTTTCCAATTTACCTGTTTTATGTTAATTGCCGGCAGAGGCCAGCTTAGTTGACCAAAGGGTTTAATCATGCCCGCAGGTTTTATTTCATGTTGATCTGCTTTAAGGTAAGAGAATGAAATGAAGTAAGGGGTAGGGTTCTCAGCGATCAGTGAATTATTTTCCGTACGGAATTTGAGCTTTTGGTATGCGGTACTTGATTTTTCTGCCAAATTTGCAGGGCGGTAAAACAATTTAAATTTTGACTTAACTGTTATTTGTAATTGATTCTGATCTGATTTCACAGAGGTAGGAATAGACTTCACATTTAACCAAAAAAGTGATTCCCGATCTTGAGGTAGGTTACTTTCTGTTTTTACAATACGCAGGATATTTTCATGGCCTGCTGCGAGTTTAAAGATGGGTGGCGTTACGATAAAAGGGGTCTTCATATTATCGTTTTCATCTTGGATCCAAGATTGAATCAGGTAAGGGGCATCTTTTTCCGGGTTATTTATAGAAATAGACGCTTCTTTTTTGTCACTCATGTAAATAACACGGGTTCCACCAATGACGACACCTGCGATAGCGAAATTTACACTGATAATATATAGAAAAATTATTGTGAATAGTCGTTGATACTGCACGGTAACATCTCCGTTTTATCGTGTTTTTATGCGTTATTTTATGGGATTTGTGGGCATCCATTCCCTGTACTGCTTTATTAGAAATAAAACGTGAATGAAGCTTTGTTCTAAATTTAGCCTGTTTTAGTTATAAACAATCGTAAAATTGGCGACGGCATCACCCGAACCTGGGCTGATTGCTTGAGCTGTAGCAACATATTTTGCAATGAACTTCAGTTCTGCGGTTTTTTGATCAGTAAAAGCTTGGAGTTTGGAAGCTTGTGCCAAAGGAATTAGCGTTAAATTATCTTCTTCATAGATACCAATAGCAACACCATCGGCGACTGCCTGGCCTTTATCATTAGATAAGGCCAGAAGATTGTTATTTCTATTATCTATCTGCCCGTCAAATTTAACTTGTGCATGAGTATATTCTGGTGGGCAATCACTCATCTTAATGCTAAAGGGTGTTACAGCTGCGGTACTATCTACGCCACTAAATGCATTTGAGCTAATTGTTCCCATGTTTACGTTTTGGTTCGCAGAGTCAGTATCGATTTTACAAGCATTAGAGATGATATTACCGGTAAAGTTAATCTTTCCGTCCGCTGCATTTGCTACAGGAATAAGTACAGAAGATACAAGTAAGGATGAAATAATCAGTTTAGCTTTCATTGTAAATAGATCCTAACCCTAACGTGCATGGCGTCAGGGAAGTAGAAATATTGATTTAATTGGAACTGTATAAACATCAATACAGCATGTAAATATTCATAGTTTTTATCCGATAACAACAACGATAACTCAAAATGTGTCTTTTTAGGGATAAAGTTAGGCGATCATAGCGATTAATTATGAAAAATCCAAAGAATGACTCGATAATGTATTGTATTTAAGACTTTTATCTGTATTTATTTATTAAACAGGATTATTTTTTAACATTAACGTGATTTATTGTATGTAATAAATCATTATGCTAATTAATGAGAATATCTTTTGATTAATAACTGGTTATAAAATTAATTGTGATTTATATCACAATTAATTTATTACACTTAAGAATTTATTTTTTTGTTCTATTATTTTCATGTTATTACCTCTCGCTGTCATTTTCTCTTTGAGAGTGTCTATTATGATAGAGATAAGTTATCTGGATTAAATTACGCTATAGTTTTCTCATGTTATCTCTCTATTTTATTGTTTATAGCAATGCCTATCTCAGTTGGCGTTATGAATCCTCAACGCAATTAACCCTGTAAGGGGGGAAAATGAAACAGTTTGTCTTTGTATTGGGCTTTTTGTCCATCGTGCTCTTAGTCTCACATCCAGCTTCGGCCATGCAAGCAGAGCAGAAAACCGTCACCAATGGCGTGGTATCGATCGAATATTCGGTGCGTGGGGAAGGGCCACTGCTCTTGGTGATTGCTTCAACTGGGCGGGGAACGGCAGAATTTGCGCCACTCGCAGATCGACTGGCGATGCGCGGCTATCGCGTTGCTCTGCCCGAGCCACGCGGAATATCGGGGTCGACCGGTCCGATGGAAAATGTGACCTTCCACGACTTTGCTGACGATTTTGCGGCGGTGGCTGCGGCGGAGGGAGGTAAGGCAATCGTGGTAGGGCATGCTTATGGCCATTGGATTGCCAAGACGATTGCCTCGGATTATCCCGAAATGACGCGTGGCATAGTACTTCTGGCAGGGGCTGCGAAATCTTGGCCCTCGGAGCTTTCGGATGCGATCACTGTGATTAGCGATCCGAAATCCACCCGTGAGGAGCGATTAGCGGGACTTAAACTTGCCTTCTTTGCGGAAGGCAACGACCCGACACCTTGGCTTGAGGGATGGCATTCCGATGTCATAAAAAGTCAGTCTGCGGCGCGTGAGCTGACCAATCGTCAGGATTGGTGGGCTGGCGGGACGGTGCCGATCCTCGATCTACAGGCGAAATCCGACCCGTTCCGGCCTGAAACGTCTCGGATGGAGGCGAAGGACGAGTTCGGTAATCGCGTTACTATCGCAGTGATTGAAGGAGCCAGCCATGCGTTACCTGCCGAAAAGCCGATCGAGACGGGGGATGTAATTGCGGATTGGGCTAACAAACTGAAATAATTAAGAACACTATCTAGTCTCTATCAGGGCATTCGTACCGGAAAAATTCAATGCGAATGCCCCAGGCAGAGGCGATTCCGATAGGACAAAAGGACATCCTACCTCAAGTTTTACACTTTTGTTGATGATGCTCTGGAATACATTCACCAACATTGTCGCCTTGAAGAGGCATCTTGGTTTCATCCTCTAACATATTGTGAGTCATTTTCGAATTCGACAAGAATTGATTAAGAACCATACCAATCAAGTTGCATTAACAATATTAGTTACAACATACTTAAAAAGATAACAATAACAAAAATATGACAGAACAACGAAAAACCAAACAAACTGCTATATAAAAATCCAGAAAGCCATTACAGGGGAATAATGGCTAGATCTGACGGGATTACTTGATTAGCAACCCAGTGGCAGGGATTGCTGTTATCAGCAATGCGACAATAGTGAGCTTTTCAGCCAGATGTAAGCTATTTTTCTGCGGGTTTTGGCGGCGTGCATACAAAAAAACAATAAGACCTGGCGCATAGAGGACAACAGACAATAGCAAATTCATCAAACCAGATGCATAAAGCAGCCATATGCCATAAATACATGTTCCAACAGCAATGAGTAATAACCCCTTATTGCTACGATCAAAAGCGACTTTTAAAAGAAATGCTCCGACAAGGAAATAGGGCACTAAAATCATTTCTGATGCAATTGTCAGCAATGAATTGTAGTTGCTTCCACTCAACCAGATCAAAACGAGAGAGAGTTGTACAGCGCCATTAGTGAACCACAATGAAGATGATGGCGAATTATTGCGGTTTTGCCGGTTAAATACTTTTGGAAAAGAGCCGTGTTGGGCAGCGATAAATGGCACTTCGGCTGCCATGATTGTCCAACTCAGATAAGCACCACAGACGGAGACAATCAATCCGGCAGCAATAATGATTTCACCTGCGGAGCCAATAAGTCTTACCATCAGGTTTGCCATTGATGGATTGCGCATTGCTGCTAACTCAGGTCGTGGTACTAATCCAAGGGAGAGTAAGGTGACCAAGATGTATATTGCTAACGCCGCAATGACAGCCAGCATGGTTGCAATACCCACATCTGTCCGTTTTTTCGCTCTGGCTGAAACCACAACAGCACCTTCAATACCAATAAAAACCCAAAGGGTAATTAACATGGTATCTTTTACTTGTTGCCAGACAGGAACCCCTAGATCGATGCCTTTAAAGTCGAAATGAAAGGTATCCGTTTTGAAAGCTATGGCGGCAAGTATGATGAAAGCACCTAAAGGCAGCAATTTTGCCATTGTTGCCAATTTGTTGATTCCGGCTGCGGTTTGAACGCCGCGGAGTACTAACCAATGTACGAACCAGAGTAGAATAGATTCTCCTAATAGGGACTGCCAAGTATTGCCGTCACCAAAGATGACAATGCCTTCTTTATCAGTAAAGAAACTCAGAGCGGCAAAAACGATAACCAGATAGGAAACGTTGGCAACGACTGCGCATAACCAATATCCCCAGGCAGAGCAGAAGCCTATTAGTTCACCAAAGCCCTCTTTGGCATAAGTGAAAATCCCTCCATCAAGATCCGGACGAAGACGAGAGAGCAGTAACAGTGCGGTAGCCAAGAACAGGATACCGACACTTGTTATTCCCCAGCCGATCATTAACGCTGCCGGGCTGGCGATTTCAGCCATATTCTGCGGTAAGCTGAAAACACCCGCACCGACCATAGAGCTGAGTACCAGAGCAGTAAGAGCTGTGAGACCTAGTTTCTTTTCCAAAAATATGTTCCTAATATGACATAAACTGCATTATTAACCAGTTTGTTATCCTGATCATAAAGATGAACTGGGTATCGGGTTTTCATCGTTTCCAAGCTGTACAGGACGGAGAAACAAACTGATTGAACCTAGAAATAGGGGGGGATTCTACGAAGGGTATGAGCTGGATGCAATGGTTTTCTATGCAAATAACTATAAAATTTATGCATTGTTTGATGGTGAATTTAGTGAGATGCAATTTGTTTTTATAAGCTGATATGAGTTATTTTTATAATGCTGTTTATTGTACTAAGGTAAATAGGTAATAAGCATGAATTACTATGGTGTTATTACTAATTAAGTAATTTTTATTTTAATTTTTTCGATCGATCTCAAAATTTAATAAAAATAGTTGTGAAAGATAAAGTTTTACCTCTAATTTTCATTTTGTTATGTAATATTACTGCTAAGTAATAATAATCTCTTGTTTTCATGTCAGATTATTAAATTAATCCATTAGATATGTAATTTCATAATGTTATGAATATCTTATTAAATTAAAAAAGATGGAATATTTTTTAATTCATTGATTTAATTTAAATATTTTTTTGATTTTAATTGATTATGTTAATCTTATATTCAAGTTAATATATTTTTCATTGATTTTTATATCAGTAACTAATTAATTTCCTACAATGTGATATAAAACTAATCTTATATAAAAATAAAAAAATCATGTTGACAACGACTGTTTTGATTTATATTGTTTGTGAAAATATTACTCTGTGATTTATTAACTTATTTTTCTTGTATATGTTTTTAATTTTCAGGAATGATTATATGTACCTATGCCAAAAAATATTCTCAGATGGTTAGAGGACAGCTGTTATTAAAATTTTTGTCTTTTAGGTGCCGATGAATGGCTCAGTATTAAATATTCATAAAGGTTAGAACATATGAAACGTGTTCTTGTGGTGTCGTATTCCCAAAGCGGCCAATTGATCGAGGTGGTAAAAAGCTTAATTTCACCCCTGCAAGAGTCTGACGAGATATACATCCGTGAAGTTATTCTGAAACCGATTCCAGAATTTGAATTTCCCTGGAAGTTTTCTAAATTTGTTGATGTTTTCCCAGAAACAGTGCAGTTACATCCGCCTGAGCTAGCGCCTTTGAATCTGGAAGACGAAGAACCTTTTGATTTGGTCATATTAGGCTACCAAGTTTGGTATTTATCACCTGCTCCTCCGATAGTGGCATTTCTTAAGAGTGAAGAAGGAAAGCGTTTACTTAATGGCCGACCGGTGGTGACAGTTATTGCTTGCCGAAACATGTGGTTGATAGCTCAGGAAACTGTCAAAAGATTGTTGCATGAAAGTGGAGCATATTTGCGCGATAACGTGGTCTTTGTTGATAAAGCAAACTTTTTTGCAACAGTATTCACAACCCCGATATGGCTAATGACAGGAAAAAGACAGCCATTCCCTAGCTTACCGCGGGCGGGTGTATCGGAGGAAGACGTTAAAGATGCTACACGTTTTGGTGATGCATTGTTGGCAGCGCTCAAAACGGATAAAGAGAAAGTTGATGCTCCAATGTTGAAAGGTATGGGAGCAGCGGTTGTCGACCAAGCTTTTATTTTCGGTGAACGTGCGGCGCATCGAGGATTTAGATTTTGGTCCGGGTTGATTTGCCGTGTGGGCAAACGAGGGATATGGGTAAGACGCTCTTTATTAGCGTTGTTTGTAACCTATTTAATATTGATGGTGTTAGTTGTTTTTCCTATTTCAGTGGTTGTTCGCCGTTTGCTTACCCCATTACTTAAAGAACGTCTTAATGAGTTACAGAAATACTATGAACAACCTTCTGGTTCTGCCCGCTATGATGATAAGGAGATAAATAAGTAAATGAGTAACAACGTTTATATCACTAAAGTTTCCGCGTTTATGCCGGGAAACCCGATAGATAATAATACAATGGAATCTGTTCTTGGTTTTGTTGGTGGCCGTCCGTCAAGATCTCGTCATATAGTCCTTCGCAATAATGGTATCAAATATCGCCATTATGCCTTGGATCCGGAGACAGGCGAGACAACTTATTCATCTGCTCAATTAGCGGCTGAGGCAATAAAAGGTTTGGTTGATGAACACTTTTCTTTAGATGATATGCAAAGTTTGTCAGCAAGCAGTGGTACTCCTGATCAAATTATACCGGGTCATGGTATTATGGTTCATGGAGAGCTAAAAAATAAATCCTGTGAAGTTATCTCAACTGCCGGTGCTTGCGCCTCGGGTATGACAGCGATGAAATATGCTTATTTGTCCGTTCTCTCAGGAGCGACAAGTAATGCGGTTTCAACAACGTCGGAAGTACCTTCCACTGTATTGCATGCCCGCAATTTCCAGAGTGAAAACGAAGCTCGGGTTGCAGAACTGGAACGACGCCCTGAAATCGCTTTTGAAAAAGATTTTCTGCGTTGGATGCTTTCTGATGGCGCCGGCGCTGCTTTACTTGAAAATAAACCTCGACCTGATGGCATTTCATTGCGAATTGATTGGATAGATATGTACTCTTTTGCTAATGAGCAAGAGACATGTATGTACTCAGGTGGAGAAAAGTTAGCAGATGGCAGTTTAAAAGGCTGGTCACAAATGAGTCAGGCTGATTGGCTTACATATTCTGTTTTCTGCATCAAACAAGATGTCAGATATTTAAATGAGAGGGTCGTTAAATACACACTTACCGAACCATTGAAACGGATAGTTGCTGCTCGTAACTTATCGGCAGAATCTATTGATTGGTTCTTGCCTCATTATTCATCTGAATATTTCCGCATGAAATTTTCTGCGGGTCTTGATGATATTAATTTTAGTATTGAACAAGAACGTTGGTTTACTAACTTAACAATGAAAGGAAATACCGGATCGGCTTCTATTTATATCATGTTGGATGAGCTTATGAAGTCGGGTAAATTGAAGAAAGATCAGCGTCTGTTATGTTTTATCCCTGAAAGTGCCAGATTTACAGGGGCATTCATGCACCTGACTGTCGTGTAAATATTTAATCTTAGTGTTAATGAAGAATGGGGAAACAACCTGTTTCCCCTTGTAATTGGTACATCTAGGAAAATACAGCGTGGAAAATTTAGAGAATCGTGTCAAAAGTGTTGTTGCAGAACAACTTGGAATACCCGAAACCCAGATTCTTAATACACAAACATTCGAGGAATTAGGTGCCGACTCGTTAGATAATGTTGAACTGATTATGGCTCTGGAAGAGCATTTCGGAATAACTATTGATGATGAAGAAGCGGAAAAAATAGTGACGATCCAGAATGCTATTGATTGTATCGATTCGAAGTTGGGATCCGCTAACTAATTTGAAGAACTTTATTCTCTGTATAAGTAAAAAAGCACATATGATTATCATGTGTGCCTTTTTTTGGTTATATACCCTATGGATTTCAAGATGCATCGCGACGGCAAGGGAGAGAATCCCCGGGAGCATAGATAACTATGTGACCGGGGTGAGCGAGTGCAGCCAACAAAGAGGCGACTTGAAAGATGACGGGTATAGATTATTTGAACAGATCTGCACTGATAGTGGAGGTTCCACCACTAGATTGCCATTCACGGGTAATATGATAGTACTTAGCACCTTTAGCCGCGGCGCGTTTAGCGACTTCATAGGAAACATCAGGCATGCTGTTGTAGTAACCTGAAAAGGTGATGGAATCAAAAGGAACCATCTGAGCAGCGCTGATTTTATTTAATTCTTGGATTTTTGTGCCATTAGGAAGAGTTACAGTGTAACGCTCACCTTTAGAATACTGGGTTTCAAAGAAGCGACCAACAGAATTACTGGTTGAAGTTGAAGAGGCTAAACCAGGAATTTCTACTTTCTTAGCTGATTCGCCACCAGCAGCCAATGCAATGCGTCCAGAATCGGAATCTGCCGGGATAACAGCTTCATCAGCCTGAATTTGGCGTTTTGGCGCATCATCTTTATAAACATAAGCTGTCACTGTCTGATTACCGCCATCATTGATTGCAACCTGACGAACAATAAAGAAAGCCGCTGCGCCTTTTTTCTTGGCTTCTTTTGCAATGGCTTCATTCAAATCGGGTTCATTGTCGTAAAAACCGTTAATAGTGACTGTGTCGAATGGTTCCAACGTTATAGCTTCTGCTTTAGGTAATTCTTTGATGCCGCGGAATATACGATATTTAGGTGAATTATCAATTTCCTCTGCATCTTTGTGATACAGATCAGCTGTAACGCGCAGATTGCCGCTATTATTTAGATCGTCAAGGCTTTGGATATAAAACCCATCTGCCCCCATTTTGTCTGCACGACGGGAAACCGCATCGGCAGCTTCATAAATAGCATTAAAAGGGCCTGTAACCGTAATACGTTTAAATGGTTTCAGCTTTGCCGCTTTCTCCGGGGATAACTCCTGAGCTGCTTGAACAGTGGTAATACCCGTTAATGAGAATACCGCTGCTGCAATGATCGTTGTTTTCAGCTTCATAAAAAATTCTTCCACCTTGCGCATTAAATAGTTGTAACTTGCTGAACATGGTTATGCATCACATAGCCGATAATTATTACATGTAATAATAGCTAATGTCCCACGAATTTATGCTATCAGTATGAATGAATGCAAGTTTATAGGATAGGGCGCCATAAGTTTTTATCAACATTGCGGGTAGTCCAGTTAAAATTGCGATTTGCACTGGTAATACTACACCGGTAATACTAGTTAGTTATTTTACGCATTAGTTATCTATCATCGATAATATTTTCAATTTGTTATCAAAATATTTGTTGATAGATTTTACTGATGGCAGTAATAAAGTTAATTTAGTCGCTAAATTGACTGTAACAAGCAATAATCATCATTAATCTTAGGCTTTAGGAAGGGAACATTATGCGTATTGGTGTACCGAAGGAGCGACTTGTCAATGAAGCACGTGTTGCAGCCACACCGAACACGGTGGAACACCTGCTGAAATTGGGATTTAATGTCGTTGTTGAGAGTGGCGCAGGGCATTTAGCTAGCTTTGAGGATAGTGCTTACCAACAAGTAGGTGCTGAAGTTACTGATCGTCATAATATTTGGCGTTCAGATATTATTTTAAAGGTTAATGCTCCTGAGGATGATGAAATTGCATTAATGAAGGAAGGGAGTACGTTGGTGAGTTTTGTCTGGCCAGCGCAAAATCCTGAGTTAATGCAGAAGTTATCAGACCGCAAAGTCACGGTGTTGGCAATGGATTCAGTACCGCGTATTTCCAGAGCACAGTCGTTGGATGCGTTGAGTTCTATGGCAAATATTGCCGGTTATCGTGCAATAGTCGAAGCCGCTCACGAATTTGGTCGTTTCTTTACTGGTCAGATTACTGCGGCAGGAAAAGTCCCGCCAGCCAAGGTGATGATTATTGGTGCCGGTGTCGCTGGTTTAGCTGCTGTGGGTGCTGCGGGTAGTTTGGGCGCGGTTGTTCGTGCATTTGATACTCGTCCTGAAGTTAAAGAACAAGTTCAGAGCATGGGAGCGGAGTTTCTTGAGCTGAATTTTGAAGAAGAGGCCGGTAGTGGTGACGGATATGCAAAAGTCATGTCTGAATCCTTCATTAAAGCGGAGATGGCGCTTTTTGCTGAACAGGCAAAAGAAGTTGATATCATTGTAACAACAGCGTTAATTCCAGGGAAACCGGCTCCACGTCTTATCACCAAAGAGATGGTTGAATCCATGAAGCCGGGTAGTGTGATTGTTGATCTGGCCGCTCAGACCGGAGGGAACTGCGAATTAACGCAAGCAGATAAATTGGTTATTACTGCAAATGGTGTGAAAATTATTGGTTACACAGATTTGCCAAGTCGCTTGCCAACACAATCTTCACAACTCTACGGCACTAACTTGGTTAATTTGCTGAAATTACTGTGCAAAGAGAAAAATGGCGAAATCAATATTGATTTTGACGATGTTGTTATTCGTGGCGTGACAGTTGTCAAAGAGGGCGAAATCACCTGGCCGGCGCCACCCATTCAAGTTTCGGTTCAGCCGCAAGCAAAACCGGCATCAGTTAAAGCAGAAAAGCCAGCGGCAAAACCCGTTTCACCTTGGTTGAAATATGGTTTATTGGCATTGGTTGTTATCTTATTCGGTTGGTTAGCCAATGCTGCGCCAAAAGAATTCTTATCTCACTTTACTGTTTTCGCATTGGCTTGTGTGGTGGGTTATTACGTGGTTTGGAATGTCAGCCATGCTTTGCACACACCATTAATGTCGGTAACTAATGCCATTTCGGGGATTATTGTCGTTGGGGCGTTATTACAAATTGGTGATGGCGGATGGGTAAGTTTCTTCTCATTTATTGCTGTTCTTATTGCCAGCATTAATATCTTCGGTGGCTTCACTGTCACTCAACGTATGCTGAAAATGTTTCGTAAGGACTAAGGGGTAACTAATGTCGAGTGGAGTCGTTACAGCAGCCTATATTGTTGCCGCCATTTTATTTATTTTCAGTCTGGCAGGTTTATCTCGTCATGAGAGTTCTAAACGCGGAAATATTTTTGGTATCACCGGAATGGCAATCGCATTGATTGCGACTATTTTCGGGCCTGATACCGGAAGTGTTGTCTGGATTATTCTGGCGATGGTGATCGGTGCGGTGATTGGTATTCGTCTGGCAAATAAAGTTGAAATGACTGAAATGCCGGAATTAGTTGCTATTCTGCACAGTTTTGTTGGTTTGGCCGCCGTGCTGGTCGGTTTTAATAGCTTTATTGCTCACGATAGTTTTGCAGAACCCGTGATGGAAAATATCCATCTGACAGAAGTTTTCTTGGGGGTTTTCATTGGTGCGGTTACCTTCACCGGTTCTGTTGTGGCATTTGGTAAATTATGTGGAAAAATTTCTTCTAAACCGTTGATGTTGCCAAATCGTCATAAATTAAACCTTGCAGCGCTTGTGATCTCCTTTGTGCTGCTGATTACCTTTGTGAAAACGGAAAGTACAGGCCTGCAAGTGTTCACATTGTTGCTTATGACAGCAATTGCATTGGCGTTTGGTTGGCATTTGGTTGCTTCCATCGGTGGTGCGGATATGCCAGTGGTGGTTTCAATGCTGAACTCCTATTCGGGCTGGGCAGCCGCCGCAGCGGGTTTCATGTTGAGCAATGATTTGTTGATTGTAACGGGTGCACTGGTTGGTTCTTCGGGGGCGATTCTCTCTTACATCATGTGTAAAGCCATGAATCGGTCTTTTATCAGTGTGATTGCCGGCGGGTTTGGTACTGATGGTTCTTCAATCGGTGATGAGCAAGAGATGGGTGAGTACCGTGAAACCACAGCGGAAGACGTTGCTGAACTATTGAAAAACTCAACTTCTGTTATCATCACGCCGGGGTACGGTATGGCTGTTGCACAGGCGCAATATCCGGTACATGACATCACGGACAAACTACGTGAGAAAGGAGTCAACGTCCGTTTTGGTATTCATCCCGTCGCGGGGCGTTTGCCTGGGCATATGAACGTGCTGTTGGCAGAAGCAAAAGTGCCTTACGACGTTGTTCTTGAAATGGATGAAATCAATGATGATTTCTCTGATACCGATACTGTGTTGGTCATTGGCGCCAACGACACTGTTAACCCTGCGGCACAGGAAGATCCCAACAGCCCAATTGCGGGTATGCCCGTTCTGGAGGTTTGGAAAGCACAAAATGTTGTTGTGTTCAAACGCTCAATGAACACAGGTTACGCCGGTGTGCAAAATCCATTGTTCTTTAAAGACAACAGTCAGATGTTGTTCGGTGATGCGAAAGCGAGTGTAGAGGCAATCCTGCGTGCACTGTGATTTTCTATCTTTTTAACGTACAGATTTGATGGATTTACTGTCTCTCAATCGAGATATGATTGAGAGACAGAAGAAATTGGTAGTTTCCAACCGTCAACCCTGTAAATTTATCCTTTGGCGCCAGACTACAGGTGGCATTCAGGGAGATCCTTATCCTCGCCACGTGCAATAGCGTCTAACCAGTCAGAAAGTTCATTGCCAGTTAAATGCAAGCCGGTAGCTTCATATTCTAACCAAGCGTTTTCAGCATCACGTAAAAATTGTTGTCTGGATTTCAGAGTATTAGTTTGTTTATGCATAATCTTTCTACAAATATCACTAATAAAATAAACGTTGCCATTGGGAAGTAAGAATAGCAGCGTTTCAGGATGTAATACATCGCACGGTATGTGAAGAGTTCTGCGTTTGTTATTTAATTTCCAGCGTATCGTACCCCCGCCAGCGATAATTCATCACTGATAAGGTCCAGAACAAAATGAAAATCCCGACAACCCAAAAACCAACATTGCCCATATTGTCATTTAATGCCCCGATAGTGTTCCAGAAAACGCCATGCAAATCCCACTGTTCAGCGATAAGCCCAAGCGCTTCCAACCCACCAATGAACAGTGCTACGGCAACGGAAGCGGCGGTAATGGTCATGTTGTAATAGAGTTTGCGTGTCGGTTGGGAAAACGCCCAACCATAGGCACCCACCATCACAAAATTATCCAGCGAGTCGATGAGTGCCATACCGCTGGTAAATAGCGCCGGGAATACCATCAACGACCACAGAGGAAGTCCACTGAGAGAACCGGCGGCAGATATGCTTAATAGCCCAACTTCGGTAGCGGTGTCGAAACCCAATCCAAACAGAAAACCGACCAAATACATATGCCAGCTTTTGCTTACCAGTCGGAAAACCGTGTGGAACAGGCGCGTCATGATTCCCCCTGGCATTGTTGCCAGTTCGGTAAAATCACTTTTAGCTAGATCTCTTCCACGTTTGAGCGCCTGAAACTTTTGATAGACGCTTTTTAATATCAGCAAATTAATCAGTGCTATTGCTAGCAGAAAGCAGGCAGAAACTAAGGTGCCAACAATACCGCCATAGTCGTGAACCCAGCCCATTTGATCTTTAAACGCCATAGAGGTCAGGACGATGGCGAAGCAGGCTAGAATAACAATGGTAGAGTGTCCAAGAGAAAAGAAAGCGCCGACGGCAATGGGTGATTTACCCTGTTGCATCAATTTACGGGTGACGTTATCAATTGCTGCGATATGATCAGCATCGACCGCATGGCGCAGTCCATAACCGTAAGCCAGCAGGGCTGCTCCCATCATAACCGCATGATGACGGAAAGCGATAAATGCCCAAACCCAAGCCAGTACGTTGGCGGCAATCAAAACAACAAGAAGAGATACAGCACGTTTTTTATCCGTTAAATTATTCATATATGGAATACCTGTAAATCTGTAAATGTAAAACCCGCCTTACGGGTGATTGTTAGAAGTCAAAAAAACAGTAAGTATTTTCTGACTTCATGACCTATAATTTTTTCACTAAGTAGGCATACTAATCAGCTTGTAATATTACCTTGGATAAACTTAAATAAGAGGTAAGAGGACTAACCTGTGTTGAGAAGAATGATCTTAATTGACATATTATGGTCTTTGTGTCAAAGCTTTTTTACTAAAAGATTATCTCAATCAATATTTGGATAGGGACAGCAGCTTTTGAATAAAGTTTGTTGGAAAAATCGTATTAAGTTATATATTGACATAGCAGTGTGACCGTATGGAATAACCAATGATTAGGGGGTTTTATGCAATTAACACCAAGGGAAATCGAAAAACTCATGGTATATACACTGGCTGATGTCGCATTAAAGCGTAAGTCTCGTGGTTTAAAACTCAATTATCCTGAAGCCGTTGCGATTATTACTGCGGCTGCATTGGAAGGCGCCAGAGAGGGGAAAACATTGGAAGAGGTAATGGATGATTCCAGGCATGTTCTGACTAAAGAGGATGTGATGGATGGCGTTGCTGATCTTATTCCGCATGTACAGGTTGAAGCAATATTTACTGATGGTAGTCGTTTGGTCACGGTGCATGATCCCATTCAATGATTGCTGAAACAAATTGTAAATAGCAGGAAAAATTATCTAGACAAAATATTAACTTATGTCTTGACTCACGTCTTAACGTAGAGATTTTCCGATGGAAAAAAATAATAAAGAAGATATTACTCCGTTGGGGGGATATATTCTGGCTAAAGACCCGATCTCCTTTAATGAAGATTGTCCGGTTATTCAATTAAAAGTTCGTAATTCTGGTGATCGTCCTATTCAAGTGGGATCTCATTTCCATTTTTTTGAGGTAAATAAAGCTTTACAATTTAATCGTGCGGCGGCGTTTGGTAAACGACTTAATATCACGGCAACAACCGCTATCCGTATTGAACCTGGTGACGAAATTGAAGTGTCATTAATCCCGATTGGTGGGAAACAAAACGTTTATGGATTTAATAATTTAGTCGATGGTTGGGCAGTTGCTATTGATGAACCTGTGGAAAAAACCTGGTTGCATGCCGGGTAGTAGAATTGAGTTATAAAGTTATCGAATAAATTCAAGGTAGAGTTGACGAACGTTGGAAAATCTTTCGAACAAAGGAATAAACTATGCCAACCATTTCCCGACAGGAATATGTAGGTCTTTTTGGCCCAACGACCGGCGATAAGATCCGCTTGGGTGATACCAATCTATTTATTGAAATTGAGAAAGATCTGCGTGGTTATGGTGATGAATCGGTCTATGGCGGAGGTAAATCACTGCGTGATGGTATGGGTGCGGATAACCGTATGACCAGCGAAAACGTGTTGGATTTGGTGATTACCAGTGTCACGATTTTGGATGCCCGACAAGGAGTCATTAAAGCGGATGTCGGCCTAAAAGGGGGGCGCATTGTCGGGATAGGTAAAAGCGGTAACCCCAACATGATGAATGGCGTTACGCCCGGTATGGTGGTTGGTGTCAGTACTGATGCTATATCCGGAGAACATCTCATCCTCACGGCCGCTGGCATCGATACCCATATTCATTTTATTTCTCCTCAACAGGCTGAACATGCTTTATCCAATGGTGTGACAACTTTCTTTGGCGGTGGTGTTGGCCCCACTGATGGCACTAACGGCACTACTGTTACCGCCGGCCCGTGGCATATCCACCGTATGTTGCGTGCTTTTGAAGGTTTACCGGTTAACGTAGGTATTTTGGGA
The DNA here is from genome assembly GCF_042879355.1 of Photorhabdus sp. RM71S. NCBI lineage: Bacteria > Pseudomonadati > Pseudomonadota > Gammaproteobacteria > Enterobacterales > Morganellaceae > Photorhabdus > Photorhabdus sp. RM71S. Next base: position 19,568 of record NZ_JBHFKV010000007.1, read on the forward strand.
AAAGGCCATGCTGCGGTAGCAACGCCGCTGGTTGAACAGATCAAAGCTGGCGTTGCCGGTCTGAAAGTGCACGAGGATTGGGGCGCAACTAATTCTGCATTGCGTAATGCCTTACGTGTAGCGGATGAAATGGACATTCAAGTCGCGGTACATACCGATAGCCTGAATGAGGGAGGTTATGTTGAGGATACCATTGATGCTTTTGAAGGTCGCACTATTCATACTTTCCACACTGAAGGCGCCGGTGGTGGACATGCACCGGATATCATTAAAGTTGCCAGCCAGATGAATGTGTTGCCTAGCTCGACTAATCCCACATTGCCTTACGGAATCAATAGTCAGGCAGAACTATTTGATATGATTATGGTTTGCCATAACCTTAATCCCAAAGTGCCGGCTGATGTTGCATTTTCGGAAAGCCGTGTACGCCCGGAGACCATTGCGGCGGAGAATGTTTTACATGATATGGGTGTACTGTCGATGTTTTCCAGTGATTCTCAGGCAATGGGACGAGTGGGAGAAAACTGGCTGCGCGTGATGCAAACTGCTCATGCCATGAAAGCGGCTCGTGGCAAGTTGCCGGAAGATGCAGCACATAACGATAACTTCCGTGTATTACGTTACATTGCCAAAATTACGATTAACCCGGCGATTGCTCAGGGAATAAGTCATGTGCTCGGTTCGGTTGAAGTGGGCAAAATGGCTGATCTTGTGCTGTGGGAGCCACGTTTCTTTGGCGTAAAACCTAAGTTAGTCATCAAAGGCGGTATGATTAATTGGGCGGTGATGGGGGACCCAAATGCTTCATTGCCGACACCACAACCGACATTTTATCGTCCGATGTTTGGCGCATTAGGCAAAACCCTTCAGGAAACCTGTGTCACTTTTGTATCTCAGGCGGCAATGGAACTGGGGGTAAAAGAGAGTCTTGGTTTGGAACGTCAGGTGATGGCGGTTCGCAACTGCCGGGCTATCTCTAAGAAAGATATGGTGCGTAATGCTGAAACGCCCACCATTGAAGTGGATGCTGAAACCTTTGCCGTCAAGGTGAATGGTGAATATGCCACAGTAAAACCGGTCAGGACAGTCGCGCTCAATCAGCGCTATTTCTTTAGTTAGTCTATTTTTTGCTGCCGGTCAGAGCGTGTTTTTTCTGGCTGGATTAACCGATCCACGCGTTCAGAGGGGTTATCTTATGATTGTTATTGAACAGATTCTTGGTAATGCCAAAAAAGATGTTTTCTGGCGAGATCGCTTGCAAGGGATCTCGCCGGATATCTTGGTGCTTTCGCAATGGGAAGCGCAAAAAAGCCGTTGTCGTAAATCCACCCTTAACGGATTGGATTTAGGTATTTCCCTTGACCGTCATCAGGTATTGTCTGACGGCGATGTTTTATTGTGGGATGAAGCTAAAGGACTGGCGGTTATTGTCCAGATGAGCTTGCGTGATGTGATGGTTATTCATTTGAAATCATTGCTGTCACTAGATTCAGAGACGGTAATGAAAACCAGCTTTGAACTTGGTCATGCCCTAGGTAACCAGCATTGGAAGTCAGTGATTAAAAATCACCAGATTTATATTCCGCTAACAGTATCAACTAAGGTCATGGATTCAGTCATGAAAACCCATGGTTTTCACGCATTGCCTTACTCCTTTGTTAAAGGCGAAGAGATATTGCCTTCTCTTAGTAACGCCGAAGCTCGTTTATTATTCGGTGGCGCAGAGGATTCTGCAACACACGTTCATGTCGATAATACGTTTCTGAACCAGCATGTGATTAAACTAAAATGAACGCTCTCCGCTTAATCAGAATCATGCAATTTGCGGATTCAGTATTGCCTGTTGGCGCATTTTCTTTCTCAAACGGTTTGGAATCAGCCATTCAGAGCAAAATCGTGTATGACGTGGCAACGTTAAGCGAGTTTACGCGGACAGCGCTATTACAGGCAGTGAGTAGTGATGGCCGCGCAGTCGTAGCCGCGTGTCAGGCGCTGAATTGTGGGCAGCATGACGCTGCTATTTCCCACGATTGGGCGGTACTTAACCGCAAATTAAATGAAGAAAGTCGCACCATGGTTACGCGGATGGGGAAAAAGTTAGCGGAAATGGCAGTTGAAGTCACCGGTGAGTCGTTAATTGCATGGTGGTTAGCACAAATAAAGAGCGATATTGCCGCAGGTACCTATCCGATTACTTTGGCGGTCGTCATGAGCGCATTGGGTGCTTCTCCACGTGAAGTGATCGTCATACATCAATATGGCGTTGCAATGACGATACTCAGTGCGGCTATACGCCTGATGCGTGTTACCCATATTGAAATTCAACGTATCTTGTTCTCATTAAATCAGGATATTGAACTGTTTTGTGATGAGGCGGAAAAGGGGGGAATTGACCAAATGACATCTTATGCACCTATGACGGATGTTCTAGCGGCACTACATGTTAGCGCGTTCACCCGGCTGTTCAGTAACTAACTTAATCCTGATATTGCTTTTAACCACCTCTTAATCATGTGAGGAAATCTCTGTGAAAAAAATTACTCGAATTGGTATTGGCGGTCCGGTGGGTTCAGGCAAAACTGCCGTTATTGAAGTGATCACTCCTATTTTGATTCAACGCGGAATAAAACCTCTGATTATCACCAATGATATTGTTACCACCGAGGATGCTAAACAGGTTAAACGTACCTTGAAAGGCATTTTAGATGAAGAAAAGATACTTGGTGTGGAAACCGGTGCTTGCCCTCATACAGCGGTGCGCGAAGATCCCAGTATGAATATTGCGGCGGTAGAGGAGATGGAGGCGCGTTTTCCTGACAGCGATGTTGTGTTAATTGAAAGTGGTGGTGATAACCTGACACTCACTTTTAGTCCGGCGCTGGCAGATTTTTATATTTATGTGATTGATGTCGCCGAAGGGGAGAAAATTCCGCGCAAGAACGGACCGGGTCTGGTACAGGCGGATATTCTGGTGATCAACAAAATTGATTTAGCACCTTATGTTGGCGCCAGCCTGGCGGTGATGGAGCATGACACTCAAGTTGTGCGTGGTCAGCGCCCTTATATCCTTACCAATTGCAAAACAGGTGAGGGTGTTGAAACGCTGGTAAATATGATCATGCGTGACTTCCTGTTTACCCATTCATTACAGGCGACACAATGACTTCCACCAGCTCGCCGCAAAATATTGGCGAAGTGTATCAACGGGCAAATAATCTTGGTGCCAACGCGCCGGAATTTGCACTATTTCAGGATGAACCGCCTCAGATGGCAAGCGGTGATGTAGGTAAAAGTGGCTATCTACAGTTGGGATTTGCCCGGCGTGGTGATCGTAGCATTTTGGCGCAAATGAAACGCCGGGTTCCTTATTTGGTGCAGCGGGCGCTGTATTGGGATGAGGCACTGCCGCAGATGCCGTGTGTATTTATGATCTCCACGTCGGGATGTATCTTACAAGGAGATAGATTGGCGCTGGACATTCATGTTGCTCCAGAGGCGTTTGGTCATGTTACTACCCAATCGGCTACTAAGATTCATTCGATGGTGAATAACTATGCGGCGCAAGTGCAAACTATCCAGATAGAGCAGGGAGGCTATCTGGAAATGATGCCCGATCCGGTTATACCCCACAGTGGTTCTCGGTTTATCACAGACACTCAAATAACCATTCACTCGACTGCCACATTGATTTATTCTGAAATTATTATGTCCGGTCGCAAATACCACCCTGCTGATCAAGGGTTTAAATTTGATGTTTACTCATCACGAATTACGGCAACTGATTTTGATGGCAAGATATTGTTTGCGGAACGTTATGTACTGGAGCCGAAAAAACAACCGTTGAACAGCGTAGGGGTGATGGGGCCGTTTCATGTATTCGGCAATGTGATCTTGCTCACGCCTCAAGTTCACCACGATCGTATTCTGGCGCGTATGACGCCTCAGTACGATGCTGAAACGGGTATAGCGAGTGGTACCAGTCGTTTACCTAATCAATGTGGTTTAATCTTTAAGGTATTGGGAAAAGAAACTTATCAAGTTAAAGCGGGTGTTCGCCTTTTCTGGCGTATAGCCCGTGAGGAGATCTTGGGTGTTACACTGCCTGAGCCGTTTATCTGGCGATAAAACCTGGGATAAGAATCTGTTTCGGGCTTTATCGCCAAATGGATGGTTGTCATGCTATTACTATCACTCTTTAACGGCTTTAATTGGACATTCAAAACCATCAGGTTTTATCGTTAGAAGGTCACATTTAAGATGGTCGATCACATGTTCTGCGGTATTTCCCAGAAAAGCAGCGGACAGCCCAGTTCTGCCGAGGATACCAAGAACGATAATGCCCGCATTCATCTCATCGCACATTTTGGGAATAACACTCTCTGGTAGTCCTTCATGGGTATGAGTATATTTTTCATCAATGCAGAATTTTTGGCGTAATTCTTTCATGGCAATAAGGTGTTGGCCACGTAGAGCATGGTTATAAACACTTGGATCGAAATCGGGTAGCTCAATAGCGATATTCAGTGGCGCAACAGGATAAGCGCTGACCAAATGAATTTCCGGATTTTTCATTACTTGATTTGCCAGTTCTTGAGTTTCCTTAACCAGTTTCAGGTTCAGTTCATGGTGGTATGATTCTTCATTAGATAAATTGACCGCGACGACAACGGAGCCTTGGTCCGGCCATATCTGATCTTTTACCATCCATACTGGACATGGGCATTTGCGGAGTAACTGCCAGTCAAGCGGGGTAAAAATCAAGGAGCCAAGCTTGTCATGTTTATGCGTCATTTTCAGAAGTAAATCGTGATCACCTGTAATGACCTCCTGGATAATCGCTTCATAAGGTCGATTATGCCATACCACTTTTATTTCAATATCAATACCGGCTTCCAGATAGTAGTACGCTTGTTGTTTAAGCCAGGCAGTGCGTTGGCTGGTAACACCTTTACGCATAGCACTACCTTCTTCTGGGGAGAGTAAGGTGGTCATCTCATAAGAGAGATCATAAATGGGCAAGAAAGCTTTAATCCGGCCACCGTTACGTTGCACTATATAAACTGCACGTCTTAATGCCGGTTGATCGTCCTGACTTGGGTCAATTGCAACTAAAAGGTTTTGATAGTTTGCCATAATAGTATCCTCACAGAGGCTAGACAAAACACGCTTCAATACTAAAGATAAACCAATATAAGCAAACCGAACAGGTCAGAGGAGAACCAGATCAACAAAATAAGATGATCTGGTTTTAAGATCAGGTAATTGAAACAGATTTTTTTCCGACTAACTCAGACAACTTATCCATGTTTTCAATTGTGATGTATTTACCTTTTACACCGAGAGTTTGGTTTTTCTGGAAACGCCCAAGCAGACGACTAATAGTTTCAACCGTTAAACCCAGGTAATTACCAATATCACTGCGGGTCATGGTTAAACGGAATTCTTTTGGTGAGAAACCACGCTGAGCGAAACGACGAGAGAGATTATAAATAAATGCGGCTAACCGTTCTTCAGCGTTTTTCTTAGATAACAACAATATCATTTCTTGGTCGCCTTTAATTTCTCCACTCATCAAGCGCATCATTTGCTGGCGGAGATTAGGCATTTTGCCGGACAGATCATCGAGTGTTTCAAACGGAATTTCACAGACCATTGATGTTTCCAGAGCTTGAGCAAAACTTGGATGCTGAGTATTGAGGATGGCGTCAAAACCGACTAAATCCCCTGCGAGGTGGAAACCTGTAATCTGCTCATCACCTTCTTCAGTAATGGTATAGCTTTTAATTGTGCCAGAACGGATAGCATAAAGAGATTTCAACTCATCACCTGCTTTAAATAACGTTTGCCCTTTCTGGATAGGTTTCTTACGCTCAATAATATTATCAAGCTGGTCAAGCTCGTGCTCATTCAAGGTAAAAGGAATACACAGTTGGCTAATGCTACAATCCTGGCAGTGGATCGCACAACCACCAGACTGGATTCGACGAATAACACGTTTTTCCTGGATCATTATGGCATGCTCATTTGAAATATTCATATCCTTCAACTTTAGCATTTCTTGATGATTCTGGTAAGAGCTATAATAGCTTTCTGCAATTTATTTAGGAAAATGTATTACCTGTTTATTCTATCCATAAGAAATTATTGCGTTGTATGTATAAAGCTGATGTTTTGCTATTGCCATCTCAAGGCTAAGGGGTTGTAATTTTTCATTAATATTTATGATATTATCGATAATATTACTGATAAATGACAAAACATTAAAAGATCCTTTTCCTGCTCAACCAGCACAGCTACAGCAACCTGATTATTATGTTTTGCGAAATATCAATTGCAGTGTGAATGATATTGCTGAAAGTAGATTTGCTAGTCCTTCGATGGCGAACCAATATCGACAATAGACAGTAATCCGTCTTTAATTACTGTTAAAACGTAACTTAATGCGATAAGAATTAACCCTATAGCATCAATTGAAATAATGAGGGCAGAGAGTACGGATTTTCATCCGGGCTCATTGAAGCTGAATATATGTTTGCGACTTCGTTGCCAGAAGATTTATTCATCTACTTGAATCGAGTCGGTGTCCATGTATCTATTTATATACATTACGTAATATCAATGAGTAATTATTTCACTTTGAAATTATTTCATAAAAAATTAGTCGATATTGGTACTTACCATACTCCCATAAAGATATTAATTTTATTTTTCAAATGGTTGAATATTTATTGCTTTGCGTGATTAATAGTTTATTGAAATGCTTGTTAAGATAATTTATGGTTTAATCAATGAAATGTTTATTCTCCGGGTTCCGGTATTGACTTGCCTGCAGCAATTATTCTGGAAACTATTCAGGCAGAGGGTGGAGTCAATGTGGCGAGCGTAGAATGGTTACGGGGTGTAGCAGAGATCGCAGCTGCAAACAATATCTTGCTTATTGTTGATGATATTCAGGCTGGTTGTGGTCGTACAGGCACTTTCTTCAGTTTCGAAGACGCTGGAATAAAACCGGATATCATCTGCCTTGCAAAGTCTGTTTCAGGATATGGACTTCCCATGTCTCTTGTTTTAATGAAACCGGAATTGGATATATGGCAGCCTGGAGAGCATAACGGAACTTTCCGTGGTAATAACCTTGCATTTATTGGTGCTACATATGCTCTTGATTACTGGCATGATTCACATTTTTTGCGAAGTCTTAAAAATAAATCGGAAATCGTGCATGAATACCTGCTGGGCCTGCATCAACAATACCCCCCAATTGATCAGAACAATCCGAGAAAAGGAATGTTGTGGGGCTTAGAACTCTTTTCTTCGCAGGCAGCAGAAAATGTCAGAAACCAAGCCACTGAGTTAGGTCTCATTATAGAAACATGTGGTCCACTGGGACAGGTCATCAAATTACTTCCTCCGCTGACTATCGAAATCAATGTCCTTGAGCAGGGATTATTATTACTTGAAAAATCCCTGAAACAGGTTTCCGTTCGGTTAGGCATGGCGAATAAGAATAAAATAAACACTTCATTATTAATACCTCATGACACTCTGTTTTATCAGGATGAAGCCTTGATTGAAAAAAAACTACTTAGTCTTGACGAAAATGAAAAATCCTCTTTATTAGAAGCGCAGAAAAGCCTAAGCCAGAAACTCGCTGATGGAGGACTAAATTTTGAAGGCAAAAGCTATCCGGTTTCAATTCGCTCTCTTATTTTGTCTGATAACTTGATTCGGCAACTCGCCAGCATCGGTGAGCGTTTTACAGGAATATTTGAAAAATTCGCTCATGCATGGGTGGAAAATGTCTCGATACGTGAATATTTTCTGACTTACAAGAAAAGCGAACATTATTTATTTAATTTGCCAAATCATACCCCTTTGACCAGAATTTTATCAGATCTTGGAAACTAATACCGATTGTCCCGGGGGAGTGATCCAGAATGGGGTTGCAGGTGCATTGTGGTCAAAGGTGTCAAACCCTTTACTAAAAGGTATTGAAGCCAGCGCCGATTTTCAGCCCTTTGTCCAAAATCCCGATTTATTTCTTGAGACATTATTGGAAACTCATCGCGAACGTACCGGAGAGCCAGCCAGAAGAGTAGCCATTGTCACTTATAAAGGCCGGTTCAAAAATGAGGTAGCCTGGATGATAAAAGGTCTCAATCGTCTGGGGGTTCCTACCGAGGAAATTGATGCGTCTCTGTTACGTCGGCATAACAACAAGGTAAATGAGAAAAATAATCCGAATAATCGAGGCTATATGTCTAATAGGGAGCTTGGGTTTCATTCGGATGCCTTTGAAATTGTTGGGCTTATGTTTTGGTTTCAGGATATTCAGCACCTGAGTGCAACACAAACGGGTATGGCCCTGTTACCGCTCTCAATCAGTGTCATATTGGGAAATAAGGTCTCTGGATGGTTTGCACACCGTTACCAGACGAGCCACATGATGATTGTTGGGGCCATGATAAGATTGGTCGGTTTCAGTGGATTACTGGTTACACAGTTCAACAATGACTATATTTATCTTTTTGTTCCACTTGTGTTGATTGGTTTTGGTGGAGGGCTGGGATCACCAATGTCAACATCTTTATTTATGCAAAGTACTCCGAAACAGTACACAGGCGTTGCTTCAGGAGTTTCCCGTGCAACTGGTCAGATAGGTTCCGCTTTTGCCGTGGCAGTTTTTGGGCAAATGGTAAACAGTGAAAAACTCTTTATTTTAAACATGAAGTATGCGGTTATTACTATTATCATAGCTACTTTATCCATCTTGATTATCAATTTTCTTTTTGTAAAAAATGATATTGATGAATATCACAGTTCCATAACACTAAAGGCAGATAAATGATGGATGAAATTATCAGTCTTTCAATTAATGAATTAGGAGACAGAATACGGAACGGCGTGATATCACCTGTTGAGATTTTAGATGAGTACATGAAGCGTATTTTATGTTACGGCCAGAAGTTGAACGCCTTTTCAGAAGTCTATGAAGCTGATGCGCGGACTGCAGCAAAACGTGCTGAACAGGAAATACGATCAGGAAATTGGCGTGGCCCTGTCCATGGCATTCCTTTTGCTGTTAAGGATTTTTTTGATCTGAAAGGTAAGGTCACTGGAGGAGGCACAAACTGTTTTAGTCAAAAAGCATATGTTACGGCACCAGTCGTGGCCACCCTCTTGAAACAGGGAATGATTCTGACAGGAAAACACAGAGCAGTAGAGCTCGGTATGGGAGCAGCGGGCATCATGGAAAATAGCCCGACGCCACTCAACCCTTGGGGACAATCACAGAAAGTTGCTCCAGGTGGCTCAAGTAATGGCTCCGCTGTAGCAGTGGCAGCCGGTCTGACACCGATAGCTCTTGTAACTGACACGGGTGGATCTGCACGTATACCCGCCGCTTGGTGTGGCGTAAGTGGGTTTCGGCCATCGATGGGCAATTTGTCATCATCAGGTATGCTTCCATTAAGCCAGACGATGGATACTGTGGGAATTATTGCCAGATATGCATCTGATATATTCATTATCTATAATCAGCTGAACCCAAATTTAGCGTATCACTCATGCATTAATAATCTGAATATTGGCATATTACCATCAGAAGAAGAACATATTTTAGATAAGGAAACAGATTCGCATTATGCGTCATTGCTGAAAGTTTTTTCTCAAATGGGTATGGTAACTCAAAAGAAACCTTTCCCATATCCTTTATCGCAGTGCATGAAAGCTAATTCTATAATTACTGCGTTTGAGGCTTGGCAGAATTATGGATATTTGTGTAATTCACAGAACTCCCTCAGCGATACAATTAAAGTAAGATTAGAACGTGGCAAAGAGATAAAGGAGAAAGAGTATTCGGAAGCATTGATATTCTGTCGTTACGTACGGAAGATATTTTCGAATTGGTTTCAGAATGTGGATGCGTTAGTAATTCCTACAACCCCAGAACCACCCCAGAACCTTCTTGGCCTATAGCTGAAAAAGATGAACATCAACCCCCAAATGACTTCACCCGTTTCGTGAACTTTGCTGACTTATGCGCGGTCTCCATTCCAACAGGATTAAACAGTCAGGGGTTACCATTTTCATTACAGATCGTATGTAACCGAAAAAAAGAAAAAAACGCCCTTGCTCTTGCGGAATTGATTGAGTGCCGTATCGTATACTAGGTTCCTTGCGCAGAACCCCTTGTTGTTATTTGCCCGGCCAATCCAGAATCGTGTCCCATTTCAAAAAGTATACGGCATGTCAATGCAATCTTTTGTTTTAGTGTCCAGTTATTTTCTTTTAAATGAACATACGCTCCTGCCACTAAGTTGCCAATAGCTTTGGTGGGGCTTTTTATAACTCCTATTTGGAGACTAAAGCTAATTTTTCAGGCGAAACTTACCTTGGCAGATCCCACACCGAGTAAGTTAATTTTCAACTGATCACCCGTATTAACAGGCACCATGGTGGTGAGGGAGCCAGAGAGAATGATTTCTCCACGGAGTAACGCCATATTCAGTGTTCCTAGCATATTCGCTAGCCAGGCAACAGAGTTGGCTGGATGTCCTAGTGCAGCGGCACCAATGCCAGTGTCAACCAGTTTACCGTTCTTCTCCAACGTTATTGTCACGGCAGCTAAATCAATTTCTGAGGGCATACGGGCACCATTGCCAATGACAAATAACCCTGATGAGGCATTATCAGCAACAGTATCTGTGATTTTTATTTTCCAGTCACGGATACGGGAATCGACAATTTCGATACAGGGCACGACATAATCTGTTGCTCTGAGTACATCTCCTGCTGTGATACCTGGTCCACGCAGATTGTGTTTCAGGATAAAACCAATTTCGCCTTCAGCTTTCGGCGCAATTAATTGCTCAATGGGTACAGTGGCATTGTTTTTGTAATGCATATCTGAGGTGAGAATGCCAAAATCGGGTTGATCGACGTTCAATATATCCATAACTGCTTGACTAGTGATACCGATTTTTTTACCGACAATGCGTTCTCCAGTTGTTTCCAACCGGTAAGCAATAACTTTTTGCTGGATGAGATAGGCGTCGTGTAATGTTAGTTCTGGATATTCACTAGAGATAGGATCGATGGCTTGATGACTCTGCCATGATTGAAACAATTTTTCACCAAGATGGGTTATGACGTTATTCATCTGTTGTTGCTCCTGCTCAAACCACAGAAGTGACATCCCAACTGGAATATCACTCGTCTGAAAGGGACATTATTTGTTGCCGTTTAGTAAAAAATCGATATGGAGCCGGTTGAATGTGTCCGGGTCTTCATATTGAGGCCAGTGACCGCATTTTTCCATCACGACAAAACGGCTATTTTCGATAAGCCCGGCAAGACGCTGACCTACTGAAACCGCAGCAGTCGGATCGTGTGTAGTCCATAGCACTAAGGTTTCAGCTTGGATCTTTGCCAGTTCATCTTCGGTCAAAAGGTTACGTAAACGGGTATCCATATCTTGCAGGCACATGATGTTTTCCATTGCGGACAACATACCCGGCTGACGATAAATGGCAAAACGGGCTTCAACCAAGTCTTCTGTCACCATTGCAGGATCTTCCATCAGGAATTCAAGGCGTTTGCGGGTAGCTTCCCGATCTGGGTTTTTCACTGCATTTAAGCTCAGTGTGCGCAGGCGTTCCATCACATTTGGATCAGCAATCATGCCACCTGCGGTGTTCAACACCAGACGGTGAATATATTGCGGATATTTTGCCGCAAACCGGGCTGCAACCCATCCGCCTAGCGACTCGCCAGAAAGGTGAATTTTCTTCAGATTTAATGTTTCAATAAGATCCCGTAGGTGTTCCACATAATCGATAATCTCATAGGAACGGACAGGTTTATCCGTGAAGCCATGCCCCAGCATATCAATTGCCAGTACACGAAAATGGGCAGCATGGGGCAGTATGTTGCGCATATAAGCTTCTAAATGACCTGCAATACCATGCAAGAAAATCAGAGTAGGTCCGTTACCCGCTTCAAGAACACGAGTTTTTATCCCTTTTACATCGAGATAATGTAGATGGATTTCACCGCTGGCAATAGCAGACCAAAGCGAACGTAATTCGGGTTGTATAAGTTTATGTTGAGGATTCGCTGATATTGACATCATGATATCTTCCTTATTTATTTTAAATTAATACGTTATTAATATAACGATAGCGGGTAATATTCACTAATACTTAATATGTCTAGTCTGAAAGAAAAAAACGATGATGCTTATTTTTATTCTTGCAGATATTTATTTTCAACAACATCTATTAAGTGCGATAATAATTCTGATGTATTGTCTTTTCGCCATGCCATTATTAACTCTATTGTGGGAGAATATCCTGATAATGGCCGGCAAATAACGGCATCTGTCATGATGCTGGTAATATAGAATGGTACTATTGCACACCCTAAATTTAGACTAACCATGTTTAAAATTAATAGCATATTATTAGCTGTTTGAATAATATTAGGTACGACATTATGTTCAGTAAAATAATTTTCTATAATCTGTTGTAATACACCAGATTGTGTTGGATCAGGAGTAATAAAATTTTCTCCTTGTAGGTCGTTGACTGAAATTTTCTCACAATATCTTAGCCTGTGATTAGCAGGCATCAGAACCACCAGCGGTTCATTAAGAATGACTTTAAAATCAATATAATCACTCTTTATTGGCGGGCGCATGAAAGCGACATCAATGTCACCTTGTAATAATTTCTCTTCTTGTCCTGGATTAAATAAACTAATAAGTTCTACTTTTGCTCCAGGATGAGCTAAGCGAAATATTGGGATGACTTCAGGTAATACTTTAACTTCTGCTGATGGGACAAATCCGATAGTTAGCACAATTTGTTCTTGTGCCGCTCTGCGGGCCATTTTTTTTGCTTTCTCTGCATTTTCAAGAATAAGCCGGGCTTGTTGGAAAAAAACTTCTCCGGCTTTGGTTAGAGAGACTCTGCGTTTATTTCTCTCTAATAGTGTAGAACCAATATAATCTTCTAAATCTTTTATTTGTTGACTTAGCGAAGGTTGTGCAGTATGCAATTTTTTTGCGGCCTTAGTAAAGTTTAATTCTTCTGCCACCGCAATAAAATAGCGTAAGTGTCTTAATTCCATTGCTGTTTCCTCACATATCGAAAAAAAGTCTTAATTTAAACAAACAATGTATTTCACAAAATATTAATCTATTAATAGCATTCATTTTGCATGTTGGCAAAAAGTCAACTTTTCTTTTACTTGAGGACTGAATAATATGACATTGAGCAAAGATTCAGATATTTACCGCCTGATTGATGCCCGAGCCGGTCGTGTAACTCCTCAGATTTATATCGATCCCGAGCTCTATCAATTAGAACTCGAAAGAATATTTGGCCGTTGTTGGCTGTTTCTAGCTCATCAGAGCCAAATTCCCAATCCGGGTGATTTTTTCAATACTTATATGGGAGAGGACAGTGTTGTTGTTGTCCGTCAAAAAAATGGTTCCGTTAAAGCTTTCCTAAATCAATGTCGCCATCGTTCCATGCGGGTTTGTTACGCAGATAGCGGTAATACCCGTGCTTTTACTTGCCCTTATCATGGTTGGTCATATGGTGTGGACGGTCGATTAATCGACGTTCCGTTGGAAGCGTGCGCTTATCCACATGGGCTTTGCAAAGAGCAATGGGGACTTCAGGAAGTGCCGTGTGTGGAAAGTTATAAAGGATTGATTTTTGGTAACTGGGATACGACAGCCCCCTCTCTGATTGATTATCTCGGTGATATGGCTTGGTATCTTGATGGTGTGCTTGATCGCCGTGAAGGAGGAACTGAGGTTATTGGTGGTGTGCAAAAGTGGGTGATCAATTGTAACTGGAAATTACCCGCTGAACAGTTTGCCGGCGATCAATACCATGCTTTATTCAGCCATGCCTCCGCCGTACAGGTTTTGAGCGTAAAGGATGGCGACGATAAAAAAGCATTAGGTGCTGATCAGACTTCACGACCAGTTTGGGAAACGGCAAAAGATGCCGTGCAATTTGCTCAGAATGGTCACGGTTGTGGATTTTTCTTGACCGAAAAACCCGATGCCAACGTTTGGGTTGATGGTGCCGTTGCCCGTTACTACCGTGAAACCTATGCCGAGGTAGAGCAGCGGTTGGGAAAAGTCAGGGCACTGCGTCTTGCCGGTCACAACAATATTTTCCCGACACTTTCCTGGCTTAACGGTACTGCAACCATGCGGGTGTGGCATCCACGTGGACCTGATCAGGTGGAAGTTTGGGCGTTCTGCATCGCAGATAAAGCCGCTTCTCCGGAAGTAAAAGCCGCTTTTGAAAACAGTGCGACCCGTGCATTTGGTCCGGCAGGTTTTCTCGAACAGGATGATTCAGAAAATTGGGTGGAAATTCAGAAGGTACTTAGAGGTTACAAAGCCCGTAACAGCACCTTGTGTATGGAAATGAGATTGGGACAAGAAAGAGTGCGGGATGATGGAATTCCGGGTGTGACCAATTATGTTTTTTCCGAAACCGTTGCCCGTGGCATGTATCAGCGTTGGGCTGACTTACTCACCAGTGAAACCTGGGATGAGATAGAGGAAAAAAGCCGGGTTTATCAGCAGGAGTTGGTCAAATGAAAGAGTTAATTGTTAATCAGGAAAAAAGGGTATCGTCGGAACTGCACTATGAAATAAGCCAGTTCTTGTATTACGAAATTACATTGCTGGATGAGTGGAGATTTCGCGATTGGCTTGAGTTGTTATCAGAAGATCTCAGCTATACCATGCGCACCATTGTTAATGCCCAAACCCGCGATCGCCGTAAGAGTATCCAGCCGCCAACTACTTGGTTGTTCAATGACAATAAATTTCAGCTTGAACGCCGGATAGCTCGGTTGGAGACCGGTATGGCATGGGCAGAGGAACCCCCATCCCGTACACGTCATCTACTGACAAACTTAGTGATTACTGAAACGGATTTGCCTGACCAATTTCATGTTCAGTCCAATTATTTGCTGTACCGTTCACAAAAAGAGCGAGATGAAGCTTTTTATGTTGGTAAGCGTCTGGATTGTGTTCGCCGTCATCCGAAAACGGATAGCTGGCTGATTTGTAAACGTGAAATTACCTTGGATCAGGCAGTCTTAACTTTCCATAACTTGAGTGTCTTATTCTGATGAGTCAATTATTCGTATGTACTGTTGAAGAATTGCCCGACGGAGGAGCGCGTAAGGTTGAATACACACCGGATATTGCGTTGTTTCACTATGATGGCGAATTCTTTGCTGTTGATGACCGGTGCAGTCATGGTAATGCCTCTATATCCGAAGGGTATTTGGAAGACAATGCGACAGTTGAGTGTCCACTGCATACGGCCAGTTTTTGTCTTAGAACCGGGAAGGCACTTTGCCTTCCTGCTACAGATCCATTGAAGACCTATCCTGTTGTTGTTAAAGACGGAAACATTTATATCACTGTATCGGAGGAGCAATAATGAGTTGGATCAAAGATCAAGTCATTTTATTAACAGGCGGTGGCTCCGGTTTAGGTTTGGCTTTAATAGAGCGTTTTATTGCTGAAGGCGCCAAAGTGGGCGTTTTGGAGTTATCGGCAGAAAAAGCGACAGCTTTGGCACACTGTTTTGGTAACGATATCTGTGTTATTCACGGTGATGTTGCTTCTTTTGAGGACAATGAACGAGCAGTGGCTGAAACTGTTCGGCGTTTTGGCAAACTAGACTGCTTTGTTGGTAATGCCGGGATATGGGATCACAAAATCAGCCTGCTTGACGCCTCACCAGAGCAGATTGATAAAGGATTTGATGAGCTGATGGGTGTTAACCTGAAAGGGTATATTCTAGGGGCTAAAGCCGCGTTACCGGCGCTAACCGCATCAGAAGGCAGCATGATTTTTACGTTGTCAAACTCGTCATGGTTTTCTGGTGGTGGAGGGGTATTGTATACCGCCAGCAAGCACGGTGCGGTCGGCGTGATTCGCCAGTTAGCTTATGAATTAGCGCCAGTTATCAGGGTTAATGGTGTTGCGCCTTGTGGTATGCCAAGTGATCTTCGTGGGGCGGCTTCACTATCTCAGCAAGATAGATGTATTACAGATAACCTGTCATTAGAAAGTCTCAGTGCAATTTTGCCTTTGCAATTCATACCTCAGCCAAAAGATTTCACCGGTCCGTATGTCATGTTGGCTTCCCGTGCCAATAATCGCACTTTAACGGGGGTGATGATAACGGCTGATGCCGGATTAAGTATCCGTGGCATTCGCCAAACGACAGCGGGAGTGATGTCTCCGACCAAGAAGGAGAGTTCAGATGACCGTTAAATTGATTTGTACTTCACACACACCTTTGATGGGTTTTGGTTCTCCGCCTGAGGCGACAGAAAAGCATGTTCGGCAGGTTTTTCAGCAATTGGCTGAACAGATAAAGGCCTACGATCCACAATTGATAGTGATTTTCGCTCCTGACCATTTTAATGGTTTTTTTTATGATCTCATGCCGGCATTTTGCGTTGGAGTAAGAGCGAATGCAGTGGGGGATTGGGATATTGGTAAAGGTCCACTCAATGTTCCTGAAAACACCGCGAAGGATTTAATTTCTGCCTTATATGATTCAGGGATTGATGTGGCCCACTCCTGGCGTATGCAGGTCGATCACGGCTTTACTCAACCATTGATGCTGCTTTGTCAGGAGTTACAGCGTTATCCAACTATCCCAATATTTATTAACTGTGCAGCTAAACCATTACCGACATGCCGTCGTGCTGTTGAGTTAGGTCGTGCAGTGGGTCAATTCCTATTCACAACAGATCAGCGGGTATTGCTGTTAGGTTCTGGTGGCTTATCACATGATCCTCCGATACCACAAATGGGACAGGTTCCGCCGGAAGTTGAAGAAGGGTTGATTGCCGGGAGAAATCCGACAAAAGAAGTGCGTCAAAAACGGCAAATCCGGGTAATTGAGGTTGGAAAATCGTTGGCTCGTGGCGAGAATGTCGTTGCTCCGTTGAATCCACAGTGGGATGACGAGTTATTGCGTATTTTTTGTAGTGGCGATATTCGGCGTCTTGCTTCGTTAACAGAGGGGGGAATCGCCATTCAGGGCGGGAAAGGTGGACAGGAAATTCGCTGTTGGATTGCGGCTTTTGCGGCGCTTTCTGTTTATGGCGAATATAAAGCGCAACGGCATTATTACCAACCTATTAAGGAGTGGCTGGCAGGGATGGCAATGGTCAGTGCTCAACCTGTCACTCAGATAGGAGCATAATATGCGGAATCAGACTTTTATTATCGTTGGAGCAGGGCAAGCGGGAGCTATGGCCGCCGCAACCTTAAGGCAGCAACAGTTTGATGGCGATATTATTTTAATTGGTAAGGAATATCATGCGCCTTACGAGCGGCCAATTTTATCAAAAGACTATTTAATCAACCCAGAGGAAGCGCCTAAATACCTGTTCTCCGAAGATTTTTATCTGAAAAACCAGATAGATCTGCGCATAGGCCAGTTGGTCAGCCAGATTATGCCATCGAAACATTGTGCTGTTTTAGAAAATGGCGGCAAGCTCAGGTATGACAAACTCCTGCTCACTATGGGGGCAAGAGCCAGACGATTTCCGCTGCTCGATCAGCTGGGTGAAAATATTTATACCTTGAGGACGCTGGATGATGCGCAACGTTTACGTCAGGCGGTGAAAAAAGACAAACGGATTTTGATTGTTGGTGGTGGTGTGATTGGCCTGGAACTGGCGGCAACCTCTTGTGAATTGGGGGCAAACGTGACGGTTATCGAACAGGCAGATAACATCATGGGGCGTTGTGCTCCTCCATTATTGCAGGATTATCTTTTGAATCGTCATCAGGAAAAAGGGGTACAATTCTTCCTTGATACCAATATTGTTTCCGCACAAAAGCAAGGGAGTGAATTAGTGCTTATATTGAACACCGGTGAAAAGGTGATCGGAGATATTATTATTTATGGTATCGGCGCTGAATTCAGGGATCAGCTTGCCGCTGATGCCGGTTTGGTGACTGATGGCGGAATCGTCATTGACAGCCGTTGCCAGACTTCTGAACCGGATATTTTTGCTGCCGGGGATGTTTGCCTTCAGAGAGAACCGCTGACAGGTGATCTACAGCGCCGTGAAACTTGGGAAAATGCTAACCGTCAGGCGACCATTGCCGCGCATGCCATGATGGGGTTGGACCCCCCTCAGCCAGGCGCGCCGTGGTTCTGGACCGATCAGTGGGGCATTAACATCCAAATGGTTGGTAATATGCAGGCTGAAGAGTGGCATATCCAGGGTGATTTGCAATCAGATAAGGCCATTTTATTTGGTACAGAAAATGAAGTTTTAGTCGGTGCTGTCGCGATTAATCAGGGAAGAGAAATGCGTAATTTACGGAAATTACTTGCTAATCCTGCGCAGGTGGTGTCCGGCGTAGAGTGGGCGTGACTTTGATAGCCTCTGAGAAAGATTACGGTTAAAAACCGTAATCTCAGATTATTGACAAAGTGCTGGTTTTTTATCCGGTACTTTGTTTTAATTAAGTTCCGTTCATTCAACGGAGCTTGCCACCATGTTAAGAACACCCCCCCTCTCCAGACTTTCCCACCAGAAACGCTCTCGCTTGACGAGCTGGTTCCTAAAAATCATTTGGTCCGTAAAGTCGATGCTGCCATTGATTTCGAATTTATCCGCGAACTAGTCGCCCCGTTGTATTGCCGCAATAATGACCGTCCTGCTATCGATCCCATTATGTTGCTTAAGATGATGTGACTGAGCTATTTTTTATTGCTGGATAAAGGGGACATGTGGTACGGCAAGGGCAAAAATGGCGCATCGGAGGGCGATCACATCGGCCTAATTGAGGAAATATGAGCTGTCAGGACTTGGCCGGGGGCCATTGCTGGGCCGCATGGAGTACGCGCAGCACAACCAGCGTACCGCTTTCATCCTTGATGCGATAGACAATCACATAATTAGGCCGCACGACGATTTCACGGGTACCGTGCACACGGCCGGGGCGGTACAGTTTAGGCCGCTGCGCAGCGAGTTCGATTTTAGCATCAAAGTCTGCGTCAAGCTCAAGTGCGGCGCTGGGGTTGTTTTGTGCGATGTAATCAAAGATACGTTCTCGATCTGCTTCCGCGATCTTTCGCCAAATGATTTTCATGCGCGACCCTGTACAATGCGTTTACGCAAGGCTTCACGTTTGGCGGCAAATTTGGCCTTGACATCAGTGTGAGGGATACCCGGACCGGGTTCATCTATGGCTTGCTGCACCTGCTCACGAAACCATGCATCATATGCAGCAGCCTCGTGGGTACGCTTGAGCGCTTCGGCACGATCTGGCCTGCGCGTTGAGGTATTGGGGGGAGCGGGGGCGTAGTTTGATGAATCCACGTCGAAGCGGGCAATACCAATTTTTTTGAGGTAGGAAACCAGCGTTTCAAACTTGCGGAACAGCCGCACATTGCGGCTGCGCTGTGCGGCCAGTGGTCGTTCGTGCATTCCATAGCGCACTATCACGGCCCAGCCACCTGGCTGGCCTACGATGTGCGCTCCTTTAACGGCTCCGGCCTCCACTAGATGTGAGAGGGTGCCGTGGTCGATAGTTTCAGCCATGTTGTCACCTCGCAATTTCTGAATATTTCACAATGTAGACTACTGTAATTTATAGAGCGAATTATAGTAAATTGCAAGGCGATTTATTATTTTTCACCCAATAAATGAACGTAAAACAGGCAGTTTTCCTTACCACATAAATGCCCCACAGCTTTTTATGCTCTCCTACTTCTCAGATCTGCCATATTTCGGATACTAACTTTCATGATGAAATGGTGGAGCAATACGGGAGAGTCCGGCGCTTCCTGCTGGAAAATATCGAATTCAGAGCGGCTCCGGCGGGAGATGTATCAGCGGTCTGAGATTACGGTTAAAAAACCGTAATCTTTATTTTAATCTTACAAACATCTCTTATTAATGCTTAATAACATAGAGATCTTTCGATGACATAAGACCAAGTGGGCTGATATAATATCCGCCAATATAAGGTTTTATTAATCTGGCGCTAACATAGTAATAAATAGGAATTGCTGGGACATCTTTTGTAAGAATATCTTGTGCTTGCTGGAAATATTCTATGTTGTTTGTTGCTTTGGCTTTACTGATCATTATATCATAAATATCATTATGATATAATGATGTATTATTAGAACTATTGGTGACATAATTATTTAAAAACGAAGCAGGATTATCGTAATCAGATATCCATGCGTATCTTACCAAATCAAAATTACCTTGATGCATGGTATCTAACATTGTTTTCCATTCTTGATTCTGTAAAACAGCATCCACGCCCAGATTTTTCTTCCACATTGAGGTGACGGCAATAGCAATCCTTTTATGATCCTCTGATGTATTGTAAAGAAGATTAAATTTCAATGGATTATTTCTGTTATAACCCGCTTCATTCAATAACTGCCGGGCTTTTTCAATTCTTTTTGCCAACGTCCATGATGCATAATCAGGCTGTTTTAAGTTCATTCCGCCTATATTTGGTGGAGTATTATTATAGGCTGGCTTTTGGCCTTGCCCTAAAACTTTATTTGTTATGATATCTTTGTCTAAAGCCAGATTTAATGCCTGTCTGACTCTAATATCGTTAAAAGGGGCTTTTTGGGTATTAAATTCGTAATAATAAACAGCTAATTTAGGTGAAATATGAACTTGATTACCTAACTTGGTTTTTAATGATTTAAATAAAACCGATGGAATACCCTTTGTAATATCTATTTCTCCTGCTAAATAACGGTTTACCACCGCTGTTTCTGATGTGACGTTAAGATAGGTGACTTTATTAATCACGGTGTGTTCATTATCCCAATATTGTGGATTCCTGATGCCAATCACCTTCTCATTGACGATCCATTCAGAGAGTTTGAATGGGCCACTACTGACAAATACATTTGGTTGAGTCCATTTTTCACCATACTTCTCAACCGCTTTTTGGCTGATAGGAACCATAACGGGGTGTGCTAGCATATTTAAAAAATAGGATAATGGTTGCTCTAATGTTACTTCTACCGTTAAATTATCCAATGCTTTTACGCCTAATTCAGCGACTTTTTTCTTACCAGCAAGAATATCTTTGGCATTTACTATATACATGTTTTCAATATAACTGCCATACGGGGACGCCATTTGAGGATCAATTAAACGTCTCCAACTAAAAACCACATCATGAGCGGTAATAGGTGAACCGTCAGACCATTTTATTCCTTCTCTTAGATGAAATACCCAGGTTTTATTATCGTTAGTTTCCCAACGGATAGCTAAATTAGGATTAAACTTACCATCATTTCCTATACTGATTAATCCACTAAAAAAGTCGTTTATAATATCAAACTCAACATCACTTTCAACTTTATGCACATCAAGAGAAGCAGGTTCTGAACCATTATGACGAACAATATTCTGGTTGGTTGCCAGTTGTGTACTGGGTGGAATAATTGCTGCATGAGCTAATGTCAAGCTTCCAAGCATAATTCCTGTAAATAAGGATATGTTTTTTATTGTTTTTTTCATCATGATTTCTCCAATAATAACGCATTTTTTTCAGGTTAATGTTGCAAGTTGTAACATCTGAAATCGGATCTAGGGTAAGTAATTCGACTGAACGTGAAGCCAAAAGTAATTATAGCTATACCCGTCATCTTTCAAGTTGCCTCTTTGTTGGCTGCGTTCGCTCACCCCGGTCACATAGTTACCTATGCTCCCGGGGATTCACTCCCTTGCCGTCGCGATGCATCTTGAAATCTATAGGGTATAAATATGTATTATTTCATTCCAGATGTCGTTGACTGATAATTTTATTTTTCTAATCACCCTGTTTAAAGAGTGATAAAAATAACCTTAATGACTTATTTTTATAAAAATCCATATGAACATTGTTAATTTTTTGATTAAAAAAATTTATTTAACGACAGTATTATCTGTTTCAGATATTAGTTGGTTTTTAACTTTTAAAATCGTGTTTTGTGAATGAATTCACAATTCGCTGATGAAGGTTGTTCTTGATACTAAGAGGAGAAATAGCACACGACACAGATGGATAAAGTTTGCATTGGTTAACGATTGAATGTATATTCTTTATGCTGTCAATCGTTAACTTGGGGTGCATTATGCAAACTGTATATAGGAAGACCAGACTCGGTAATAACGTAGCGGCACCTCATCATGAGTACGATGACGCTGATATAGCGGCTGATCGCCTTGTGAATATCATTAAGGAACTGGCTGATGGTATTCGCAGTAAGGGTAAGGTTAACATCAAGCGTCAGCTAGCGTTGCCGGATAATCAGTTTCTGATGAATATGTTGTTTTTGGCGATACCCGCACGGGCGCTTGCTGAACTGACGCCGGAGAAGAAGAGGTTACTCAATCGTGTGCGTAGCCGTGCGCGCTTTTTTGACAACGTGCGTGAAAATGGTGGTGTGTTAAATTCTGCTGAGGTAGCGAGTTTGCTCGGTGTCAGTAAAGTAACAGTTAAAAAGAAAAAGGACACAGGTAAATTACTGGCCTTGGAATACGATGGTGAGTTTATTTATCCGGCTTTTCAGTTCACCGATGATGAAAGCAAAGGCGAAAAAGGTGTGCTCAAGGGGGTGACGGAGATCTTGTTTCATCTTAATCACTTTAGCGGTGTGATGCAGTACGGATTTTTCGTGCAGAAACGTAATGTACTGGATCACCGTTTACCAGAAGGTCAAGAGTTCACTGTTATTGATTTGCTGAGAGATGGTGTTTCGGATGACAAGCTTCAACAGATAATCCGTTTAGCCAAGTTATTTGGCACTCAAGATGCTGCATAGTAAAAAGAGAGGGAACGGGCACACGCCGGCTCCCTCTTTTATCATATTACGGGAATATCCAGGTCGTTCACCAGGATATCCTCGGCAATTTCTCCTTCATACTCAAATTCCCTGAGCACCTTGAGTTCCTCGGTGCGTATCACGCTTTTGCCAGAAGGATCGTCATGCCAGAGCACGATGCAGGGTTCAAGCGTGACGTTAGACATGTAGGTCAGTCCATCCGCGTGCGGTGATAGCTTTGCCGCGAGTTGTTGTGTGATCCGGTAGTCTGTGCCGGTTAGTTGATGGGCGGTGATATGCATTTTCGGCGCAAGCCGGGTAATGTCTACAATACGTAGATCTTTCTCTATCACCAATGTAGCCATATGGTACCCATCCAGTTCCCGGTCTGTAATAGCTGGCAGACGTTGAAACACCTCCTTCATCGATGTTCTTGGAGAACTGGCAAGATATAAATTGCCATTTATGCCGTTCGTTAACCCGTATCGGGTATGTCCTCCATCTCGGTTAAAGAATACTCCATTGCCTCCGTGTTTACCCTCTTGTAGCCGGTAAAAAACTGTGCCGGCTGAGATGATAATGATACTTTGCGTAATTTTATCGACGGTGAGGGTATCGAACTGCTGCTTTATCACTGAGTCAGGGCTTGCCTCAGATTTTGTTACCACTGAACACTCCTGTATCCTTGCCTGTTTCAGCCATATGTTGTCTCCGGTGTTATTACATTAACTGGACAATGAAGACTTATAATGCTGTGTATTTATCCAGTTGTGGGTAGTATATTACAAACAAGGGGGCAGGGTATATGTTTTGATGCAGATTTGATGCAGAGAAAGATTGGGCAATGTACCTCAGTACTTATTCACAGGGATGATGTGAAATATTTACTATTTCTCTTTTCTTTAATCACATTGTTAGATTGTTAATATAATCATTGAATTCATATGTTATGAAATAAACAACTGTGCAATAATTAAAGTCATTATTTATATTTTGTTTTTATACAATGATGTGCTTTATTAAACAGAATAATGAGTTAATGGTAAATAAATTTTTAGGATTTACCATGATAATACAGTCTAATATGGTGTAATCAATTATTTTGTAGGCTGAATATAATGATATTAAAATAATAATATATTTGTTTATGGATATTTATCATCGGTTTTATTACATGGGTAAAATAATCTATCAGTTAGTTTTATGTAATTCACAAATAACGATTATATTAGCCAGGAGTATTGAAAATACTTATTTATGATTATGGTGATATGTCTTCATTAGCCTATTTTATAGCTATAAAAATTGACATTATCAATCCATGTATAAATGGTAATCAATATGCAGAGAACTCAAAGAGTTGTTATTACAGGTATGGGCGCCGTAACACCAATTGGTGAAGATATTGAATCATGTTGGCAAAGTATTATCGAGAAACAACATCAATTTCGCAGAATTGAATTTCCTGACTCATTCATTAATTCACGTTTCTTTTCTTTCCTTGCACCCAATCCATCACGTTATCAGTTATTACCAAAAAAGTTGACTCATATGCTTTCTGACTGCGGAAAAATGGCGTTGAAAGCGACTTATCAAGCTTTTACCCAAGCATTTGGTGTGAACGTATCACCTGTTGAATATTACGATAAATACGAATGTGGGATCATACTTGGCAGTGGCTGGGGAGCTGTCGATAATGCCGGAGATCATGCCTGCCAGTATGAGGAAGTTAAATTAGCTCATCCCATGAGTAATCTTATCACCATGCCAAGTTCCATGACGGCGGCGTGTTCTATCATGTATGGACTACGTGGTTATCAGAATACCATTATGGCTGCTTGCGCAACGGGTACAATGGCGATAGGTGATGCCTTTGAAATTATTCGCTCAGGGCGGGCAAAATGTATGATTGCCGGGGCCGCTGAATCACTTACTCGAGAATGTAATATTTGGAGTATTGATGTACTGAATGCATTGTCGAAAGAGCAAACGGACCCCAATCTTGCATGTTGTCCATTTAGTCTTGATCGCTCTGGATTTGTATTGGCCGAAGGAGCGGCGGTGGTTTGTCTGGAAGATTATGATTCGGCCGTCGCGCGTGGGGCAACAATTCTGGCGGAAATCAAAGGTTACGCTCAATATTCAGATGCCGCTAATTTAACCCGGCCGACAGAAGATATTGAACCTAAAATATTATCGATAACCAAAGCCATCGAGCAGGCGCAGATTTCGCTGGAAGATATTGACTATATTAATGCTCATGGTACTTCTACACCGTTAAATGATCTTTATGAAACTCAGGCAATTAAAGCAGCACTAGGCCAATATGCTTATCAGGTACCTATATCAAGCACAAAATCTTATACCGGTCATCTTATTGCTGCCGCCGGTAGTTTCGAAACTATTGTCTGTGTAAAGGCATTAACTGAAAATTGCTTGCCAGCAACATTGAATTTACATCGGGCTGATCCAGATTGCGACCTTAATTATTTACCTAATCAACATTGCTACACCGCTCAACCAGAAGTGGCGCTTAATATCAGTGCAGGTTTTGGGGGACATAACGCTGCGTTGGTTATCTCTAAGATAAGGTAACTGATATGTTGATTTTTGAAATGGAAGATATTGAACATTGGTCGAATTTCTCTGGGGATTTTAATCCTATCCATTATTCGGCGAAAAGTGGATTTTTACACAATATGCAGCAGTACCCCGTGCAGGGAATGTTGAGTCTGCTTTATGTCAGGCAACAGTTCTCTCAATTAACCTCCGCTTTTACATCTAGAATACTGAATATTGATACGTCATTCCGTCAATATGTTTATACTGCATTGCCACATCAGTTGAGAATTGATACTAAAAGCAAAACGTTTAAATTGGAAAATCCGTGCAGAAAAAGTGCGTTATCTGGCAATACCAGGGTAGAAAATACAATGGAGTCAATTGAAAATTGGATTGTTCAAGATAACTGCCAGAAATTGACGATAACAAGGAAAGGAGTTTGTGAAAAATATGCTGTCTTTAGACATTATTTCCCCAGTGTCACATCTATTGGATGGTTTCTGGATGCGCTTGCTTTTCATCTTGTTATTAATTCGACAAGTTTTCTTGATTTTGAACACTACCATTTTAACCAGTTACAGGATTATCTGAATCGATCTTTTACTTTGCATACCGGACAAGCGATTAAGATCAGGGAGGACATTGTTAATAGTACAATATTACTATCTTCTCCGGATGTCTGTGTTGAATTAAATCCTCCTTTATTGATTAAGAATGGCCCTAAAGATTATATCCGTATTTTTTATTATCGATGTTTATATGATAAAAACCCTATTTTTGTATCAAAGATTTCAATTATCTCTAAGATGAAATAAAAGGAAAGCGAAATGCCAACACAAAGTGATATCTTTACTGCAATAAAAAATAGAATATTAATGATGAAGGATATAGAAGAGGAAGAGATAACACCAGAATCTTATTTTATTTCACTTAAATTTGACAGCCTTGACTATGTGGAAATTCAAGTGTTTGTATTGGAAACGTATGGCATTATGCTTAAAGCTGAACTTTTTTCAGATCATTCTATTTCAACATTAGATGATCTTACTGGTTATGTAAAATCAAAACTGTAAGCTGAGTTTTGATTTAATGCTGTTTTTTCACCATTAATATTAAGAGGTTATAATGAACATTCTAGAGCAAGGTAAGGTTGCTGCTTTATATTCAGCATATTCGGAAACAGAAGGTTCTTCGTGGGTTGGAAATTTGTGCTGTTTCTCAATTGATCGAGAACATTTACCTATTATCGTGAATGGGCGTCGTTTCTTGATTGAATTTGTTATTCCAGAACATTTACTTGATAAAACTATTAAACCAAGAATATTCGAATTGGATATCAATAAACAGTTTTTACTGCGTCGAGACCATCGTGAGATAAATATTTATCTTTTAGGTGAAGGCAATTTTATGGATAGGACGACGACAGACAGAAAATTATTCGAATTAAATGAAGATGGTTCACTATTTATTAAGACATTACGCCATGCGATTGGTAAATATGTTTCTATCAATCCTTCAACCACGCAGTTTATCTTTTTTGCACAAGGGAAATACAGCGAATTTATCATGAACGCCTTGAAGGAATTTGAAGATGATTTATCAAAACGTTATCGTGTAAGAATTATTCCTGAATTGCAAGGGCCATATTATGGCTTTGAACTTGATATTCTTTCTATTATAGCTTAATTCACAATATTATGGAGAGTGTGATGGAAAAGAAAATAACAACATTTACCATTGAAAAAACTGATGACAATTTTTATGCTAATGGGCGTCATCAATGTATGGTAAAAATCTCTGTACTTAAACAAGAATATAAGAATGGTGATTGGGTAAAATTAGCACTTAGTAATGCTGAAAAAAGATCGATTCAGGTGGCTGCATTGAGTGATAGCCTCATATATGACCAATTAAAAATGCCTTCAGGATGGACAACGACAGATGCGAGAAATAAATATGATCTTGGGTTATTAAATGGTGTTTATAGTGCTGATATTTTTACTGAGGAGCCGGTAATAAATCATGCGGGAGATTGCTGTACAAATGAAAACTATCAGAACAGTGTGAAGAGTGTTCCTGAAATTATCTATTGTTATGTTAGTAGTAATAGGACAAGTACAGAATACCTAATGGCAAAAATGACATTCGAAGATACGAATGGGAAGCGCACACTAACAACGAATATGTCGGTTGGTGATGAAGTTTTTGACAGCAAGATTTTATTAAAAGCCATTGCTCCTTATGCAATTAATGCAAATCAATTGCATGAAAGTACCAATATATTGTTTGATAAAACAGAAGAACCAACGAAATCGGATACCCATCATCAAACAATTAACCTTTATCGCTGGACATTGCCATATCATTTGAGGATTCTTGAAGGGAATGACAGGACTGTTAATAATATATATGTCCTTGGTAAAAATTCATCAGATGATAGATTCTTGACAAGAGCAAGAGTATTTAAACGAGGAACTTCATATGTAAATGCTAGGAATGATATGAGTGGAGGATGTGTTATGGACTACTCTTATGATGTAACTGTTCCTGACACACAGCTTGCTGCTGAGGTACTCCATGTAACAGGATGTTCATGGACGACCGGTTATTTCGATGGAGATTATGATGTCACAATCATTGATAACTACGGTTGCCAGCATAAATTTAGAATATCCTCGGTTAATATTGGACGTGCGCTAAGCATAGCGAGAATAAGTTGATTTTCCTTAGTAAAAAATCTTTATCTATGCTGGTAATCGCATGTGCGTTTACCAGCAATTAAGATGTTCTATTATTGTATATAAAAGAATAGCTAAATGGATATTTAATTTGGCTGTGATATTAATCAAACGGGAACTTTAAAATGAAAGTTAACGATATATATTCCAA
Organism: Photorhabdus sp. RM71S; assembly: GCF_042879355.1. Taxonomy (NCBI): domain Bacteria; kingdom Pseudomonadati; phylum Pseudomonadota; class Gammaproteobacteria; order Enterobacterales; family Morganellaceae; genus Photorhabdus; species Photorhabdus sp. RM71S. The sequence goes on from NZ_JBHFKV010000007.1 coordinate 47,896, forward strand.
TGCTTTTAATTTTGGATCTTATATTAATACCGGTGTCGATCCCAGAACAGGTCAATATAGCGCAAATATCAATATTATCACGTTGAGACCAAATAATGTCGGTAATATTGAACAGGTACTTAATTTATCATTCTCGCCATTAACAACATTAAATAATGGGTTTGGTATTGGCTGGCGATTTTCATTAACAATGTTAGATGTAAAAACACTTACATTTAGCCGAGCTAATGGAGAACAATTTAAATGTAAGCCATTGCCACCTAATAATAATGATATTAGCTTTAAAGATAAAAAATTAAAAGATTTGCGTGTCTATAAACTCGATAGCAATACCTTTTATGTTTATAACAAAAATGGCATTATAGAAACACTTAAACGAATTGGATCGAGTGACATTGCGAAAACGATTGCACTTGAATTTCCAGATGGTGAAGCATTTGATTTAATTTATAATTCAAGGTTTGCATTATCCGAAATAAAATACCGTGTGACGGGTAAAACTTATCTTAAACTCAATTACTCTGGAAATAATTGTACATCAGTTGAATACCCAGATGATAATAATATCTCTGCGAAAATCGCATTCGATTATCGCAATGATTATCTCATTACTGTGACTGTACCTTATGATGCTTCTGGTCCTATTGATTCTGCCAGATTTAAGATGACCTATCAGACATTAAAAGGAATATTTCCAGTTATTAGCGCTTTTCGTACGCCAACCGGTTATGTTGAGCTGGTGAGTTATAAAGAGAATGGGCATAAAGTGACGGACACGGAATCTATTCCTTATGCTTCTGCGCTGACTATTCAACCTGGTAATGGGCAGCCTGCGATCAGCAAATCCTATGAATATAGCTCAGTGCATAATTTCTTGGGCTATTCTTCTGGCCGAACAAGCTTTGATTCCAGTCAAGATAATTTGTATCTGGTTACAGGGAAATATACCTATTCATCCATTGAACGTGTTTTAAACGGTCAAAATGTTATTTCAATAACAGAACGAGTGTTTGATAAATTTCATTTAATGACCAAAGAAGCAAAAACACAAGATAATAAGAGAATCACAACAGAAATTACTTACAATGAAGATCCGTCAAAAAGCTTTTCCGAACAACCAGAAAATTTACAACAACCCTCTCATGTGTTAACGCGTTACACAGACTTACAAACCAATACTTCACGAGAAGAGAGTGTTAATATTAAAAGCGATGATTGGGGAAATACTCTACTTATTACTGATACCAGTGGGATACAGAAAGAATACGTTTATTATCCGGTGAATGGTGAGGGTAATAATTGTCCTGCTGATCCCTTGGGCTTTTCCCGGTTTTTAAAATCAGTTACGCAAAAAGGATCGCCTGATGCTGCTCAAAGTGTCGCGAATAGGGTGACTCACTACACATATCAAAAACTGCCCACTTTTACCGGCGCTTATGTTAAGGAATATGTCAGTAAAGCCTCAGAGACGATAGACAGTAAAATAGTCAGGACCTTTAACTATGTTAATTCACCGACAAACAAATCTCATGGTTCATTAGCAAAAATAACGTCGGTGATGAATAACCAACAAACGGTTACCACGTTTAAATATGAATATTCAGATAGTGAGATGACCACAAACTCTACGGTGACGGGTTTTGATGGTGCATATATGGAATCGAAAAATGTGACCTCCATTTATACACATCGGCAACTCCGTAAAGTTGATGTAAACCATGTCATTACAGACCAGTCTTATGATCTTTCCGGCCGAATTATAGGACAAATTATTGACCCTGGTACGACAAAAGAAATTAAACGTAGTTATATATATCAATATCCTGGTGGTGACGAAAATGATTTTTGGCCGGTGATGATAGAAATTGATTCTCAAGGCATCAGACGTAAAACCCATTACGATGGAATGGGACGTATTTGTTCGATTGAAGAACAAGATGATGATGGTATTTGGGGCACATCGGGGATTTATCAAGGCACATATCGAAACGTTCTTGCCAGACAATATGATGTTTTGGGGCAATTGGTCAAAGAGATTTCAAATGATTGGTTATGGGATTTATCTGCTAATCCTTTGACTCGCTTGACGACTCCTTTAGTGACAACGAAAACCTATCAATATGATGGTTGGGGAAACCGTTACAGCACTGAATACAGTGATGGTCGGATAGAGCTGGAAATCCATGACCCTATTACGAGGACAATTACTCAAGGGGTCAAAGGGTTGGGAATGTTAAATATTCAGCAAAATAACTTTGAACAGCCTGCTTCAATTAAAGTTGTGTATCCTGATGGTGCGATATATAGCACTCGTACCTATCGTTATGATGGATTTGGTCGTACGGTGACTGAAACAGATACGGAAGGTTACGCTACCCAAATTGAGTACGATCTATTTGATCGTATAGTGAAAAAAACGTTGCCAGACAGAACAATATTAGAATCCGCTTATGCAAGCTTTAGCCATGAAGAATTAATTTCTGCACTGAACGTGAATGGAACACAATTGGGTTCATTAGCTTATGATGGTCTTGGGCGGGTAATCAGCGATATGGTGGGTGGTCGCAAAACGGAATATTTATATGGACCTCAAGGTGACAAACCTATTCAGTCTGTCACGCCTGCGCATAATAAACAAAACATCGATTATCTTTACTCTCTCGGTAGTGTGATGTCCAAATTTACCACAGAGACCAGCCAACAAAACTTTCATTACTATCAGAAAACGGGGGCATTATTATCTGCGACAGAAGGCGTATCCCAGAGCAGTTACAGTTATTTTCCATCGGGTGTATTACAGCACGAATCATTTTCTCGGGATAATAAACCGATTTCATCGGGCGATTACCGTTATACGATGTCTGGTTTGATTCAACGTCATAAAGATAGTTTTGGTCATGATCATGTTTATAGTTACGATGCCCAAGGAAGATTAGTTAAAACAGAACAGAGTTCGCAATACGCTATATTTGAATATGACAATGTTGGACGGCTAATAACAACGACGACAAAAGACACAACGTCATTATCCCAATTAGTCACAAAAATTGAATACGATGCTTTTGATCGAGAGATAAAACGCTCGCTAATTAGTGACTTCTCAATACAAGTCATTACCTTAAGCTATACAAAGAATAATCAAATCAGTCAACGTATCACCTCCGTCGATGGGGTGGTTATGAAAAATGAACGTTATCAATATGATAGTAATCAGCGCTTAAGCCAGTACCAATGCGAGGGAGAACAATCTCCGGTTGATCATACTGGTCGAGTGTTAAATCAGCAAATTTACCATTATGACCAATGGGGTAATATCAAACGGCTTGATAATACATATCGAGATGGTAAAGAAACAGTGGATTATCATTTCAGTCAAGCCGATCCAACCCAACTTATTCGTATTATCAGCGATAAACAGCAAATAGAGTTAAGTTATGACGCTAACGGTAATTTAACTCGCGACGAGAAAGGGCAAACGCTCATTTACGATCAGAATAATCGCCTGGTACAGGTCAAAGACCGGTTGGGTAATCTGGTGTGCAACTACCAGTATGATGCATTGAACAAATTAACCGCACAGGTTTTGGTGAATGGTACTGTTAATCGACAGCATTATGCTTCCGGTAAAGTGACGAATGTTCAATTGGGTGATGAAACCATTACCTGGTTGAACAGCGATAAGCAACGGCTTGGTCATCAGAGTACCAAGAATGGCCAGTCCGTCTATTATCAATATGGCACTGACCATAATAGTACGGTTATAGCCAGTCAGAACGAAAACGAGTTGATGGCTTTATCCTACACACCTTATGGCTTTAGGAGTTTAATTTCTTCATTACCGGGTTTGAATGGAGCGCAGGTCGATCCAGTAACAGGCTGGTATTTCTTAGGTAACGGATATCGTGTTTTCAATCCGGTTCTCATGAGATTTCATAGTCCCGACAGTTGGAGCCCCTTTGGCCGGGGAGGGATTAATCCCTACACTTATTGCCAGGGCGATCCCATAAATCGGATTGATCTGAACGGTCATCTTAGTGCTGGAGGAATATTAGGCATTGTGCTGGGGGCAATTGGTATCATTGTTGGGATTGTGTCACTGGGGGCTGGCGCGGCAATTAGTGCGGGTCTCATTGCTGCGGGGGGAGCTATGGGGGCGATTGCTTCTACCAGTGCGTTTGCAGTTACTGCGACCGTCATTGGATTAGCTGCTGATTCGATAGGGATTGCGTCAGTAGCATTATCGGAAAAAGATCCGAAAACAGCCGGGATATTAAATTGGATTAGTACCGGGTTTGGGATTTTAAGCTTTGGCATCAGTGCAATAACCTTTACCTCTTCGCTGATAAAATCGGCACGGAGTGGTTCTCAGTCAATCAGCGCGGGTGTTATCGGGTCAGTACCTATTGAATTTGGTGAAGTTGCTAGCCGTTCCAGCAGACGATGGGATATTGCGTTATCTTCGATATCGTTGGGTGCAAATGCGGTGTCACTCTCTACGGGGATAGCGGCGGCTGCGGTTGCAGACAGTAATGCGAATGCAGCTAATATTCTGGGATGGGTATCCTTTGGTTTTGGTGCAGTATCGACAACCTCAGGGATAATTGAGCTTACGCGCACAGCTTATGCAGTGAATCATCAAATTTGGGAACTGAGTTCATCAGCAGGTACTTCGGAGGGAAGTGAAGCCTATACATTGTCTCGTTTCACGCCACTGGAACCAGAAGCAGTGAATGTTAACCCACCTCGGGCGGTTGAGGTTAATCAAACGTTTCGAAATAGTACCGGGAATCTGTTTAGCCAATCATCCATTGAAACCCGTAATGTGTTGCGACGTCGTTTGACAATATAAAGATTCTGCGAGCTGAACAAAATAATAACTATGGGGCGACGTGTATGTCGCCTTTTATAAGAGTGGCGCATCAATTAATGTTGAAGTCATGGGTAAAATGGTAATACTGGGATGCTCATCAAAGTTGTCAGATTGGATAACCAGTGCAGGACGGGGCTTACCATAAGCCTCTTGTAGAGCAACTGTTATCAAGTCTCCCCGTTTCACTCCCAGTCTCCTGAATCAGCAAGTTCGTTAATTGCATCTGCTAATAGTACATCTTCTCCCAATGTGGGCAGAGGTATAAGGCGAAAAGCCCAAAAGGTTTTAAGATATTAATCCAGTGTATTTTCGTTACTCTATTTCCTGTTTATTTCCATATGGGAATAATCTTACTGTATATTATTTTAATATTGATATCAGTCCTGATAATAATTTTTCAGCAGGTGAATATTTTGCACTTACCCTAAATAAATTTCGGTATTTTCTTATTTTTTCTAGCAGTGTGATGAATGTGAAGTAATTTTGACCGTGGAATATTAGCGGTAATCCACTTATAGCATTATACTGTAAAAAAGAGATAATAAACAAGGTTGGGGCTATTGAGCCAAGTAAATCAATTAAAAGATGAGGCACAATGATGACTAATATTTATGTAAACAAATATGCTCCAAATGGTATCGTGATGAAATTCCCATTGACACCCGATAGAAAAATAGAGAAGTGGAATGCGGAGAATTTGAATTTTCGCATTTTTACGCCGGGATTTATATGGTTGGATGGCCGAAATACCTCAGAGTTTCGCAACTTATTTTGTTATCCAAATATTTCAAATCTCTATCTTGCATTCACGTTTAACGCGCAGTTTTTCACGCCAAAAAATGCTGTGGCTGAAATGTCAAGAGAGAAACCAACTCAAGATTGGTTTTTCAATAATGGGGAATACGTTGAAAACGGTTTTGATAATTTTGGCATATATTCCGATGATACAGGGGCTGGAGAATACAGCGTAAATTTCATTGATCCATGTTGTTATTTTATAAAAAATGGGGAATTGAGTTATAGTGGTAAGAGCGCTGTCTTTCCAAATCTTGCTCTTCTTGTAAAGAGTAAAGTTAGTTCAAATTTTTTAGCAAATTTAATTTCTACAGATTTTAACGTTATTATTAATTAGCTTCATGCTGTGTAGCTTTGTTGCGTAAATGATGCTGAGGGGGCTGGTGGGTGTTTCAGATATGCTGTGGTTACATGATCTGTTCTCTTTGGCGTCAGATTTATCACCTTGATTGAAACCCTCTCTCGGATGGCAGACTTATGTCAACACACCCAAAAGAGGATTAATTTAATATATTAAATTCATATGCCGGTTTTATTTTCTCTGTAGTAAAACCTTCAAATCTGGAATTACCCATAATTAACGCTGACTTATATATTAATTAATTTTTTTGTTGAGCAATAATATTATCACACTTTTTAATATCACCGCAAAAAACATATTAATTTTCAATAAATCAGAAAGTGAAGGACATTACCTGATGGATAAAAAACGCCAAATAATAAAAAATTCTGGTCTTCTATTATTTTGCCTCTGGAAGTTTGGCGAGTTTAAACCCTAAAAGTAGAGCTAAAAGGATAAGAATGGCAATAAATAAAACAACACCATGCCAACCTAATTGGAGCCAAAATATACCGCCCAAAGTACCAGCCACACTTGAACCAAAGTAATAACAAAACAGATAAAGGGAAGACGCTTGTGCTTTGGCCCAGCGAGCACGGCGTCCGACCCAACTGCTGGCAACAGCATGTGCAGCAAAGAAACCGAAAGTGAGGACTATCATCCCAATAATAATCATCACCACAGATGATAATAAGGTAATAAGCGTACCGATTAGCATCATAGTTATCATCGCGATCAGCCCTTTTCCGAGTCCATATTGGTGGGTTAATGTGCCTACTTTGGATGCGCCGTATGTTCCTGCCAGATAGACAATAGATAACATACCGACAATTGACTGATTGAAATGATAGGGCGAATCCAATAAACGATAACTTATATAATTAAATAGGGTAATAAAGCCGCCCATGAGTAAAAAGGCTTCAGAAAACAGTAATGGCAATCCTTTATCACGAAAATGTAATTTCAGATTGATTAATAAAGACTTAGGTTTGAGAGAACTTGGCCTAAAATGGCGCGATTCAGGTAACATACGCCAAAACATCATTGCCGCAATTAATGCTAATAAACCTAATACGATGACAGAAACCCGCCATGAGAAATAATCGGTGATAACACCTGATATTAATCGCCCGCTCATGCCACCAATAGCATTACCACTAACATAAAGTCCCATTGATAAAGCAATAAAGTTAGGGTGGATTTCCTCACTAAGATAAGTCATTGCAACGGCGGCTACGCCACTGAGAGACAAACCAACCAGAGCGCGTACAACCAAAATTCCATGCCAACTGGTGATAAATGCACTGAGTAAAGTGAAAAGTGCGGCGGCAAATAGCGCTGTTACCATCACATTTTTACGGCCAATAGCATCAGACAGAGGACCGGTGATTAATAAGCCCAATGCCAACATTCCGGTTGAAAGGGATAAAGATAAACTACTGGTAGCAGGAGAAACACCAAAATCATCCGACAGCATGGGTAAGATTGGTTGAACGAAATAGAGTAGGGCAAATGCAGCTAACCCCACGGTGAAGAGTGACAACGTCACTCTAATATACAGAGGATCGTCTTTCTGAATGTGACTTTTCTTATTTTGAACATGTTGGACAAGATGATTACCGGGAGTCAAATTTTCACCGATACTACTACTATTATTACTAGGGCTGGTATTACTAAGGCTGGTATTACTACTAGGGCTGGCGCTCACATAATTTCCTTACTTAACTCATTAGCTAACTTATACTTTTATGAAGATCAAGCATATGAATTGCAAAATATTTTGTCTAATATATTAATCATTAACAATAATATGTATTAGATCTCAAAGGTGATTATGGCTATCGAGTTACGGCATTTACGCTACTTTATTGCAGTGGCAGAGGAATTACATTTTGGTCGTGCGGCAGAACGGCTTAATATTTCACAGCCGCCATTAAGCCAACAGATTCAATCACTTGAAAATAGTATAAATGCGCGGTTGTTAGAACGTAATAACCGGAATGTGAGCTTGACGCCGGCAGGTAACATGTTTCTGAAAGAAGCTTATCTGATCCTGGCTCAGGTTGATGCTGCTGCAACAAAAGCAGCAAGAATGCAAAAAGGGGAATTAGGCGAAATATCTATCGGTTTCACCTCTACGATACCTTTTATGAATAAGGTCACTCTGAGTTTACGGCAATTTCGGGAACGTTACCCGGAAGTCGCTATTCATATGCATCAGATGAATACTAAACAGCAGATTGCGCCATTACTGACGGGACGGATCGACGTTGGTATCATGCGTAATACCCAATTACCCGATAACCTTGAGTATCGGCTATTATTTCGGGAACCTTTTATGCTTGCTGTTTATGATGGACATCCTTTGTTGGAATATGCTCCACAGGGAATAAATCTCGAAATGTTGTCGGGCTATCCGATGGTGTTTTTTGAGCGCGAAGTGGGGACTGCTTTGTATGATGAAATCATCACATTACTTGCTCAAGCAGGCGTGACGCCGATGATTTCACAGGAAGCAGGCGAAGCGATGACCATTCTTGGGCTGGTTTCTGCTGGATTAGGTGTCAGTGTTGTGACTGAATCTTTTACCCGCATGAAAGTGGATGGTGTCCAGTATATTCCATTAGCTGATAACCACTCTTATTCTGAGGTCTGGTTGGTAAATCACAAAAACCGGCCAATATCGGCCGCCGCAGACAGGCTGATAAACCTACTTATATCTAATATTTTGAATGGAAAAAATAAGTAGAAATAAGCTAAATTTCGTGCTGAATATCACATATTTATTGAAAGAATCATACTTTTTGCCTAAAACCTCGACATAATCAGCCAACAATTATTTTGAAACGTGAAGTAATTAGAGCGTAAAAGGGTAAATAATGGATGGACAACCAGGGCATATTGATCAGATAAAACAGATTAATATTGGTACTGTTTATCGGTTAATTGATCAATATGGTCCAATTTCCCGTATTGAGCTATCCAAAAAAGCTCAACTAGCTCCAGCCAGTATTACTAAAATTGTCCGTGAATTGGTCGATGCACACTTAGTCATGGAAACGGAATTTTTGGATTTAGGATTTAGAGGGCGCCCGGCGACTGGACTGAAGCTTGATTCTGAAAGTTGGCATTTCCTGTGTGTTAGTATTAACTTGGGAAGTTTAATATTGGGACTGCGTGATTTAAGTAGCAAGTTAATTGTTGAAGATGTTTTACCATTACCGGCCAACAAGGAAAAATCCTTTTTAGATAGCATTATTGATGAGATTGATGCATTTTTTGGTCGCTATCAATCTCGTCTTGAGCGTCTGACGGCAATTAGCATGACGGTAAATGCGATTGTTGATCCGACCCAAGGTTTAATCCACAATTTCCCTTATTACCAGGTTCAGGAATTACCAATAGGAGAATATCTGCATCGTCGCACCGGATTACCGGTATTTCTTCAACATGAAATAACTGCCTGGACGATAGCTGAATCACTATATGGCACAGCAAAAAATTGTCAGAATGTTATCCAAATGGTCATTGATGAACATGTTGGTGTTGGCGTGATTATTGCGGGGCAAACATTGCATGCTGGCAACCGTGGTGTCATGGAGGTAGGGCATATTCAGGCTGAACCTGATGGTGAACGCTGTTATTGTGGGAATGTTGGGTGTCTGGAAACGGTTGTAGGTATCAGTCATATTTTATCCAGAGCAAAACGGCAGTTGGCAATGGTACCCGATTCTTTACTAAATGGTGAACCACTGACCGTTGAGTCATTCTGTCAGGCGGTTAATAACGGTGATACTTTGGCAGTAGATATTATTCGTGATATCGGAGTAAAAATTGGGCATATTATCGCAATGATGGTCAATTTATTTAACCCAGAAAAAATTTTGATGGGTTCTCCTCTTAATGCTTCACAACAAGTTTTGTATCCGGTGATTAGTGAATGTATTCAACAACACGCTTTGCCTGCCTATAGTAAACAGATTGAATTGGTTGCAACAAAATTCAATAATTCAGGTACATTATCCACGGTAGTATCAGTTAAAAAAGCTTTATATGATGGTTCATTATTGATCAGTTTAATGAAAGGATAATATACTTGATAGAAGTTCTCTGGTTGTAATATTAACTTTATACCCGTCATCTTTCAAGTTGCCTCTTTGTTGGCTGCATTCACTCACCCCGGTCACATAGTTCGCTATGCTCTCGGGGATTCGCTCCCTTGCCGTCGCGATGCATATTGAAATCCATAGAATATATATATACCCTTCATCTTTCAAGCTGCTGCTTTGTTGGCTGCTTTCACTCACCCCAGTCACATAGTTATCTATGCTCCTGGGGATTCGTTCACTTGCCGCCTCGCTGCAACTCGAAATCTATTAGGTATAAATTTTTTCACTAAATTGGCGTAGCAATTAAACAAAACATTGAGCTAACGCAATCTCCCTTATAGTCGCATCCTCTAGACTTAAGCGCTCATTAACCGGGTTCTATCTGTCATTATGGAAAACAGAATTTATGTTAACGCGCCTATTTGTTACGGGGACAGATACCAACATAGGTAAAACAATTGTTACCCGTGCATTATTACAAGCTTTTAATCGTGATGGAGCAACGGCAGTAGGGTATAAACCTATAGCCACAGAAGGGTATGAAACAGAAGAAGGTATGCGTAATCGAGATGGTGTGATTCTACAAAAATCTTCTCCCGTTCCGCTTAAATATGAAGAAATTAATCCAGTTATCTGGAAAAACAGGTATTATGAAGGTAATCAGGTTGATTTCGAACAGATGAAAAAAGGATTAAATAATCTTAGTAATAAAGCAGATCGCGTTATTATTGAAGGTAACGGTGGCTGGCGTGTATTACTGGATGATGAAACTTTTTATTTTGATTGGGTGATTCGGGAAAAAATCCCTGTCATTTTAGTTGTTGGTATTCAGCCTGGCTGTGTAAATCACTCAATTTTAACCGCGCAGGCAATAATAAATGATGGATTGCAATTAGTAGGATGGGTAGCTAACAGAATTAATCCTGGTTTATCGCACTATACGAAAGTGATGGATAGGTTACGCCGTCATATTAATGCGCCACAGTTAGGTGAAATTCCGTATATTTTACGTCCTGAAGAGAAAGATTTATCCTGCTATCTGGATATTGCTAATACATATAAATATCCTAATTGCGAACTGTAGTCGATTAACAAAAAACCTCACTGGCGAAAAAGTGAGGTTTATCATTACATTAATAAATAGATTTGCTCTCTATTTACCACAAACACTCGTCATTTTTTTAACAAACTTGGGAATACCGTCTATTCCATTATATGCAGATATTTCCATGCATTTTTTGTTAACATTAATGATAAAGAAATCACCTTGAAATAGTGCGCCACTGTCATAGACTCTTGCGCTTCCAAATACATAGGAGGTGTATTCTCTAAGGTAATGTGAATGCCCAACAAAAGCGGCCATAACATTGTACTGTTCAATCAATGATCTAAATCGCTCTTTTTCAGCGGAACTGCTGTTATCGATAAAATGGTCATACCCATCGTGAAAGTTTAAAACTACTGCTTTTCCTCTTGTTTGAGCAGATTTGAGATCGCTTTCCAACCAATCAAGGGATTTTGTAATATAAACGGTTGGGCTGATATAGTGGTCCAAATTGACACTATAGGTAGGATAGTTTTGCAATTGAACATAATGAATATCACCGAAATCCCATGAATAAGATAAACTGCCTTTCCATGCTTTATTGTCATAGTCATAGGAGAAATTATTCAATTTTTTACTATAACCACTTATTCTCTCTGCCATATCAAATACAGCGGATCTGGCGCAGGCATTACGACTGAAATCAAAGCCTTCGGGGTAAGTACAATCATTAACATTATTTGCATAATCATGATTTCCTAATCCCATAAATAGCGGGAATTTGATTTTTGATGTATATATCTCCTCAAGGCTTCTTCTGGTGCTAGCGCGTCCAAATTCGGTAAGATCACCATTAACGATGCCAAAAGCAAGATGATTGCGTTCATAAATATTATTGATACTGTTTGCTACTTTTCTATTTAATTCTTCCCACGGTTTTTTGTCGGCATTAGGATCGCCTTGTTCAGGATCTAAACGCCACGGCTGAGGATCTGACATCACGGCAATTTTATAATTGCTGTCTATGCTTTTTTCAGTGAGATAAATATCAATCTGTATGCCTAAAGAAGATGAGCTTTTAACTGTTTTCTCAAGTTTATAATTAGTTGATGCCTCGGAGAGATGGATATTGTGGTTCTGAACACCCCAATATGAAAGGTTCCAGTGAACATTTAGCTTATCTTCACCATTGGGTAAACGATAAATAATTTTGCCCTCGGTGCCACTAAAAATCTTACCTTTTGAGGCAAATGAATCGTGACTATATGCGGATATTGATGACGACGGTCTTTCAATCCAACTCCCCCAAAGTAAGTCTGTTTTTTCAGCTACTAATGAATGTGATGTATTATTATGCAAATAAATTTTTACATATTGCGCATTGCTGTTGCCATTAAAATTCTGGGCTTCTGTTTGATTTCCTGGGACAGCGCTACATCCTGATATGGCTAATGCTATAAAAAACACCACGACAAAGCGAATTTTCTTAGTGATAAGATCACCCATAACGTTTCCTATTTTAAATTTTCAATATGATGATATTCAGAAAATATTTATATTCCAAAACGTTATAATGTTAGATTTAATTATTTAAATTGTCAGTTTTAAAAAAGCTAATGGTTTATACCCTATGGATTTCAAGATGGATCGCGGCGGCAAGGGAGCGAATCCCCGGGAGCATAGGTAACTATGTGACCGGGGTGAGCGAGTGCAGCCAACAAAGAGGCAACTTGAAAGATGACGGGTATATATAGGAAACTATATTAAGGCTATCATTCAGGTCAGCTTATCAAGGGGCATTATTCGTGTGTTGTTCACATAGAGATATACCCAATGGATTTCAAGATGCATCGCGACGGCAAGGGAGCGAATCCCTGGGAGCATAGATAACTATGTGACCGGGGTGAGCGAATGCAGCCAACAAAGAGGTAACTTGAAAGATAACGGGTATAACGTGAAAAGGGGCCGAAGGCGTATAGCCTCGACCTCTATTCATCTCATCATTCATCAACGGTAAAATATTGGCGTAATATTTTCTCTGAACTTTGTGTATCTTCCTTCAGAAAGATAATGCGGGTTTATTTGGAGGTCAGATGAGCTTGAGATTGGCTTCCTTGCCGGGTATACACAATCTTTTTGGCATTATTTTCACAATGCCCAACGATTTTACCACCGGCTTGTTCAATGTGGTCATTAGCAACAATTTCCAATGTAAAGCCAGATTCCGGCACACCATTATTGATAATTTTCTGCGCAATTTGCTCTTTCACGCTTTCGCATGAAGCTTGTGCAGCAAGTGCGAATGGGGATAGGGTAAAGATCAATGCGCTAAATAAAAGCGCTTTCTTCATCTTCATTGTCATCACCTTATATTACGGTCTGATGGGCATACCTGTATTGCTGTCTAAACAACGTTCGGTATTGGGTTCCCAATAAGCATTGATATTGGTACTTTTCATACATGCATCACGAGCATCAATGGCTTTATCGAACTTGTCGAACTCTTTCTCAGCACGTTTATTAACTTTAGTGCGAAGATTCTTTGTTTCATCCCATTGTTCTTTACTTTGGCGGGCGGCTTCTTTATCGAGCACAGAATCTCCGCTGCCATTCACTGTGACGCAGGTACTTCCGGCAGTACAAGTTGCCGCCAATGCCGGCGTTTGCCATAACAATGGTATTGCCAGAGCGATAGCTGGCATTGCTTTTAATATCAAAGAATTACAAATATTCATCTTTTATCCTCTTGAATCCTCTTGAGAGTAGAGTAAGTGGGGCCAATTTAGATAGCACAATAAGAAACTATCAGATAGATAAATTATAAGATAGCATTAAGATGTTCAACAAATTATCAAGAAGAGTGTCATTATTCATTTCTGTGTACACTAAGCCCGGCAAATGACTGGCAAACTGGCATCATTTCTAATGTATTAATGTTGACATGAGCAGGTAAATTAGCGACCCAAAAAACAGCTTCAGTGACATCTTCGGCGGTTAATGCCTGCGTGCCATCGTAGGTTTTATTCACTTTATCATTGTCGCCTTTAAAACGTACTAAAGAAAACTCAGTTCCACTAACTAAACCGGGTTCTATATCAGTCACTCGGATATTTTTTCCCTGCAAATCTGCTCGTAAGCCCAAACTAAACTGTTTGACGAAGGCTTTAGTTGCGCCATAAACATTTCCACCGGAATATGGCCAACTTGCAGCGGTAGAACCGATATTAATAATATGCCCATGATTTCTTTCTACCATTTTAGGCAGTAGAGCACGGGTCATATTGACGAGCCCTTTGACATTGGTATCAATCATTATTTCCCAATCATCCAGATTAGCCAGATGAGCGGGTTCTAATCCAAGCGCTAAACCGGCATTATTGACTAAAATATCGATATGGCGGAGTGATTCTGGTAATTGTTCTACAACCTGATTGATAGCGGCCCGATCAGTGACATCAAGTTGAACAAAGTAAAAGTTATCACCCAGTTCAGCTTTTAATTTTTCTAACCGCTCTTTACGGCGTCCAGTCGCAATAACTTTAGAACCGTTTTGTATGAATTTTCTGGCAATTGATTCACCAAAACCTGAAGTTGCTCCTGTCACAAAAACGATCATACAAAACCCCTTGTTTACTCGTACTGTTTCTGTCATCAGTAAATGGGGTTCTGTATTTTTAGTCAAGAGATGATTGAAAAACTTTCAGTGATTTTCTTTTTATTCTTCAAGAATGATTTCTGGCAGAGGAAGTTGATCATTAATAATTGCATCTGCAATGCGGATTATATCTTCGTCCAATGCACGATCAGTGATCAAAGGAGGACTGATTTCGCGTACTGCATGGTAAAATTTAGCGGTTTCAGGCGCAATTTCACTAATATTGCCGCGAAGATGAATGGCCTGACAAACTACCAGAATTGTCATTGAAACAATATTACGTAATTTCTGCTCCATCTCTAAAACATCTTGAGCAGCATGCAGTCCTAAACTGACAATATCTTGATTGTATTGTTCTGTGGCGAGGGTATGAATACCTGATGCAGAACAATCATGGCGAATTGCAGCAACTAAAGCGGTTTGAGAAAGTTGGACGCCTTTAAAACCTTGATACATGCCGGGTGTCGGACTAAGTGAATTGGGTAATCCACGAGAGAAACGGTTATCCATCATAAGAGCCACAATGGCGTGAAGATGATTGGCAATTAAAGCAATATCCAGTTTTAATGCATCCATTGTTCGGGCGACATATTGCCCCATAAAATTCCCACCGTGTAGAACATCGCCATTTTCTGGATCTATCAATGGATTATCATTAGCTGAGATAACTTCCCGTTCCAATATTTCCCGAGCGGTAGCTAAAGATTCTGGCACTATACCTAATATTTGTGGTGCACAACGAATTGAATAAACTTCCTGTAAGGTATCATTTAGTCGGGTAACTTCTTGATGACGACAAGCTTTATTGGCTTGTTCTTTAATCCCAGATAATAAATTAACTTGAGTTGAACCTGCCAATAAATCACGCAATGCACTTGCCACCGCTTTTTGACCAGGATGATTTTTTACTTGTTGAATTCGGGCATCATAATGTTCATGAGATGCAAGTAATGCTTCAACAGCAAGGGCAATCGCAGAGATTGAGGCTTTAAATAGTTTTTCCAGTTTAATGACGGTAATTGCACTGATACCGGACATTACCCGTGTGCCGTTAATTAGAGCAAGACCTTCTTTTGCTTTTAACGATAATGGTGTCAATCCTGCGCGTTTAATTGCTTCAGCAGCGTCAATTTCTGCGCCCATATAATAAACTTTGCCGATACCACATAATGCGCGTGCAATATAAGATAAAGGGATTAAATCACCGCTTGCACCCACTGAGCCATAGCGAGGAACCAGAGGAACAATGTCATGATTAATATGATCAACAATTGTTTGAGCGACAATTGGTCTGGTTGCAGACCAACCTTTGCAAACAGAAAGTAACATAGTAAATTGTGACGCTTTAATACAAGGTTTGGACATATAGTCGCCAGTGCCAGCAGAAAGAAAAGTTAACAGATTTTTCTGATGCTCTGAGATCTTCTCAAATGGCACAACTAAATTGGCATTCCCTCCAAATCCTGTATTGATTCCATATATAACCTCTCCTGAATTTAATTTTTCCTCTAATTTTTCACGACCATGCGTCAAAAGCTCAGTGATCTCCGTTGATATTCCTACTTTTTTTTGTTTTATCGCAATGTCATAGATATCTTCCAAAGAGATAAGGCCATTTTTATTAATAATAATGGTTGGCTGAACATCTTTAGCTTTCATTTTAATCTCCATATATAAGGATGGTAATAATATTTTGAAGAAACGAACACCCTAAGGATACAAATCAGTATAGATATAAAATATAAAAAATAGTCAGCTTGAAATAAAATTAAAATAAATGGTTCGTAAAAATTAATTTACAAGTTTAATTGAGAAGTCAATTGTAATAATGACAATTAATATATTTGCAATTTGCAATAATTTGTTTTTACCGTTTGATAATAAATGGTTGGTAATATAAATTACGTTGACATAAATTTGAGTTGACCATTAACAATCAAACAAATAACAATTATTTGTTTTCCTAAGAATACAAACTAGAATGTAATTATGTTACCACGCAAGTAAAGCAATTGGAGTGTTCATCGAAAAATAAATTGATATCTAGTCGAGGTGATTTATGTCAAAAATAATCCAGACAGATTTTCTTAGTGAACAGTCTTATCAGATAGATAATTTCAATCCATCAACTGAAACGATAAATTTTAGTTACACATCGGGAAGAGCCGCATTACCAGTCTATAATAAGTATGATACCCGAAATAAACCTAAAGTTTTTGGTTATTATACAGATTGGTCGCAATATGACGGTAGATTACAAGGAAATCAAGATCCCATTCGTCGAGGTAGAGGAATAGATTTACAGCACCTTTTAGATAATCCTTTTGCTTATGATAAATTAGTTATTGGTTTCTGTGGAATATTAGGTGATGAGGGCGAAAAAAAGCAGCAAATTAAAGAGCAAGCGCCATTATTTGCCCGCACCAATAATGGAGAAGTGACATTCACAGATGCTTGGGGAGATTGCCAATCTTATCAGAATTGTACTTATTCTGGTTGGCAAGATATCCAAATGCCAAGGGATTTTGATCAATCTAAAAGTATGGGCGTATTAGGTGGATTGGCTAAAGTTCAACAAGCAGCAAAAGCTCAAGGCCACGATCTTATTATGTCATTTAGTGTTGGTGGTTGGACCATGAGTAATGGCTTTTATAATATGGTCAGAGACGAAACACTAAAATCCTATTTCTGTTCGAGTTTAGTTGATATATTCCAACGTTTCCCTATGTTTACCGAAATTGATATTGATTGGGAGTATCCGGGCGTTGCTGGAAATGAAGGTAACATGTATGCGCCAGACGATGGCGATTATTATGTTAGTTTAATTAAAGATTTAACTGCTGCTTTTAAAGAAGCAGGGCGTTCAGATATAAAAATAAGTATCGCTTGTTCGGCGGTACCAGAGAAAATGGAAAAATCAAAAATACCTGAATTACTGCAAATTGGACTATATGGTATTAACGTTATGACCTATGATTTCTTTGGTACTCCGTGGGCTGAAAAGTTGTTACATCACACGAATCTCCGTAATTATCTTGGTGGTGAGAATAGTGTAGAAAAGGCGGTTGAATATTTATTGAGTCTTGGTGTACCTGCATCTGCCATCAATATTGGTTACACCGGCTATTCACGCAATGCCAGAAATACGGTTATTGATAGTTATTCTCCATTATCCGGCAGTTATGATCCTGGTTATGTCCCGAAAAAAGAACCGAAGATTACAACAACCGGTTCGTTTGAATCAGGAACCACAGAATGGTACGACACGATATATAATTATCTGGATTTGGAAGAAAAGAGGGGAAGAAATAATTTTGACTTATATACCGATGAAATAGCAGAAGCGGATTATCTCTATAATAAGGATAGTCAGTTGTTTATTTCTCTTGATACCCCGCGTTCGGTTAAATCTAAAGCGCAATATGTACTAGAAAAGAATCTGGGAGGAATATTTACATGGACTGCAGATCAAGACCGAGGTTTATTAGTCAATGCGGCTAGAGAAGGTCTTGGTTGTGAATTAATTACGAAAAAGATAGATATGGAACCATTCTATTTCAAGGGTATTAATGTTGAACCGGTTGATCCAGTTAATCCAGATGACGGGAGTGATTACCCTGTTTGGGATGCAAATAAGGTGTATCAGGCCGGTGATAGAGTGAGTTGGAACAATCAAAATTGGGAAGCTAAATGGTGGAATAGAGGTACCGTGCCAGACGGTGGAGGGGCATCTGATACTTATCCTTGGGTAAAGATTGCATAATTAATTAAACCAAGCCACCAGTATTATATATACTGGTGGCAGTTCTTTTTTATCTTCACCTCGTTTTTATTGTTGTAATCAGTATATCTAAAGTAATGATATGGAATTAGCTCAGGTATGACAATTTACTCGAAATATTAACGTCGGTGCTGATAACCTTGAGATGTATTTTTTCTTATGTTCAAATGCCGTTGTTTTAATGGTGGTATTGAAAAATGTTCTACAGCATTCTGAGCGCTGCGTAGTGAAATTCCAACGATCTCATTAGCATATGTGCGCATTTGTTGCTCATAATCTGAAATTGCCTTGACTAACTCTTCGTGGCCCAACGCTACACTGGCAAGTTTCTGTGTGAGTAAAAGAGCGTCTCGAAGTGTAGTACTGACGCCAAAGCCTGCCATTGGCGTCATGTTATGAATAGCATCTCCAAGTAAGGTAATGTTACTGGATTTCCAAGAGGGAAGATGAGGCATGCTGCGTAAATTTATCGAAGATACGTTTTCCATATCACTGTGCTTAATTAAAGCATGTAAATTTGAGTCCCATGAAACCATACGGGATAGGGCCAGATCGCAGAGGGATTCAGAGGAAAAAGCAGTGATATCGTTGGGAAAACTATTTGTTGCTGCTACGTAAACCCAAATTATAAAATCACCCATTTCTGTCGAGGTAGCCTCTGCATGGATATCAACTGGGGCACGCCACATGGTAATAAACAACCAATCAGAGCTTTTAGGTACGATACTGTTGGGTGTTCCATCCAGGAAATTTTGGGGCAGCAAAGCTGCGAGAGCCGGAGTAAGGCGTGAACGACCCATTATCATGCTAACACCGACATCAAATCTTTCGATAAAAGGAAGGTACTGCTTACGTACTTTTGAATTGCTGCCGTCTGCGCCGACAAGAACATCGACATTTTCATGACTGCCATCTGCAAAGAAGATTTTAATACCTCCATTTTCGATATGTTCATAATGAACGAATGTTTTGCTCCATTGAGTTATATCTGAAAGTCCCTTACTTAGTATTTCCTTGAGTTCAAATCTGCTAGTTGACAGACGCCGTTCAGAAATAATCCGTCCTGCCATTGGAGAAATACCGCCGTGAACAGCGAGAAGACGCAGACGCTCATTGTAAAATCGCGACTGTCCACCAATAGGTTTTGACGCCTGCTTAAAGGCGAGCCAGCTTTCATTAGTAAGACACTCTTGCATTGCTTGCTGACCTAATATATCGATATGAATTCCGTAGCCAAGAAGATCGATTGATGAAATAGGATTGCGTTCGTAAATTGTCACTTTGATTCCATTTTTACGTAATCCATGTGCTAAACATGTACCACCAATCCCCGCCCCAATAATACCGACGTGCATAATATTTCTCCTGTTATATACCTGTTATCTTTCAAGTTGCCTCTTTGTTGGCGGCACTCACCTCAGTGACATAGTTACCTATGCTCCCGGGGATTTGCTCCCTTGCCGTCGCGATGCATCTTGAAATCCATAGGGTATAGATATGAGCGATTCTGGCTAAATCGTGGTGATTATATCTAATCACAGCCATGACTTTTTTATAGTATTTAAAATAAAAATATACTGTACATAGAAATAGAGCAAGAAAGCTTGGGGTTTTATTTCTAAAAATATTTGGTAAAAAAGTTATGTGTCTGTTTATTAAATGATATTTAATTAAAAATTGATCGCTTAAATTGTTAAAGTGAATTTTTATATTTTATATTTTTTCATAAAATTAATACTTTATAGTGATATGTGTTAACCTAACTTCGTGTTTGTTTTACGTATTCAAGATAACATGACAGTAAATGATGTTTGTGTGAATAAATTAATATTCATCTTGTTTCGATCTTCAACTATTTAAGATATTTATTAATATGAAATTATTTCCATCCTAATTGAATTTAATATGTTTTTCTCCCAATTATGAAATATTTTATTACTCTTTGTCATGAATTTTATGAGGGTGACTTCTATACTATTATTTGTAATCTATTATTCGTGATCATGGGCTATTACTACTGATTTGTCATTTTGTTCGGAGAAATAAATATGAGTAATCAGGACGTCAAAGCGATGTATAACCGATATCCATATCCTAGTTCCGCCATTGGAGACAATCTTATTTATGATATGGCCACGGTGATAGGGCTTATATTTAAGCCGGATTATTTAACGGGAAAATATGTGCTCGATTTAGGGTGTGGAACGGGACATCGTTTGCTAGGGCTGGCAAGTATGTATCCCGATACCCAATTTGTGGGTATTGATATGACGGATAAAGCGTTAGAGGTGGCAGATAAGCTGATATCTTATCATCAGTTGGATAACGTCACGCTAGAAAATAATACGATTGAGAAGCTAACACGAGATAATCAATTTGATGTTGTTGTTTCTACCGGTGTTATCCATCATATGGAATGTCCACAAGAGGGTTTTTTAGCAGCTTCACGTTCATTAAATGAAGAGGGTATAGCGCTCATTTGGCTATACAACGCTATAGGAGAATATGAACGATTGAGGCAGCGAGAACTTTTGCAGATTTTTGTAAAACAAAATCATGCAGAAGAATATTTTTTAAATACTGATTTAATGAATAAGCTGTGCGAAAACTTAAGCCAAAATCAATATGGCGATAGTACAGCTAATCATTTAGATGATAGTGTTGATCAGGTTGCTGTTAATGTGGATGCATTTTTGAATCCTATCGTCAACGCATACAGATATAATGAAATATGCGATTTTTATTATAAAGCTGGTTTTAAGCGTGTGAGATGTTGTGGGTTCAATCGTGAAAACGGCAATAAGCTTTTTGCTGGATGTTGCGATCAATTCAATGATGAATATTTTCTTCAATATCGAGATTTGCTTTTAGATGAACAGTTAAGTCAACTGTTTGATGCCCTTGATTATAACCATAAAGTGCGTGTTATCGAGCTCTTATGGAAGCCAACCGGCATATCTTCAATTGGGTTTAAATCTGAAAATGCCCAGTCTTTTGTCAATGATTGGTTAAGAGGGGGAGGGGAGGAATAACGGTTATTCTCGGACGGTAGATTAAACTTTCGTAAAATGAGTACCAAGCCAGAAACATCCACTTTCTAGTTTCTGGCTATATTTTGCATTGACAAATTAGAGTTAATCGTAGTATTCCGGTGCCTTACGGAATGTTGGCCAGGCATCTGGATCGTGCCCCGTTACCACGATTGCATTCGTACGTTCGGCTAGATGTCGCAGTTTTTGCACCGAACGGACGGTTTCAGTGGTAGAGGTGAGAAACCCTGGCAATGCCCGTTCTTCCCAGTGGTCGAGGGTATAAGCGGCATCAATCGTTAACAGCAGGCTACCACTGTTCGGCAGGGTCACCAGTAGTGATTGGTGTCCTGGTGAATGTCCCGGAGTAAATACCGTTTTTAATGTGCCATCTCCGTAAACATCAAACATGTCATTGCGTTCCCCATCGAGAAACTCCCATTTCAAACCAGGACGATCAAAATCCTTGCGGATATAACCGCCAGCGGAAAACCAATCTGGTGTGTAGGCGTATTCATACTCACGTCGCTGTACGATATGTGTCGCGTTAGGGAAACGTCCTATTGCGCCAGTATGATCGAGATGAAGATGGGATTGCACCACATAGCGGATATCTGCGGGATCAATACCCAACTTTTTCACTTGAGCGACACAACCTTCATCTTCACGCATCACCGGCCAGTAAGCTTTGGTGATAGTTCCCCAGTAGCCTTTGGGGTCAGTTGCGGCTTCAACTGCATTGCCGCCGTCAATTAGCGTATGACCGTTAGGATGAGTGAGTAAGAAAAATGGAATTGGAATTTCATAATCGGCGCCGTTGCCTTGATTCATCTTGATGTAGTGAACCTTACATTTGATGGTTCCGGTTTGCAGCATATACAGGCGAATGTCTGACATAATGTTAACCTTTTTATTGGGTTTGTAGGGTAGTTCAGGTTCGGAAGGCTACTGATGTATGGCGGCTACCAGCATCACCTTAACAGTGATAAATCGGCATAACCTCTAACACCAAATTTTGATTTAGCTGATTTCACCGCATCTAAAACTGCAACAGCCATGACCTCCGCCGCAAGCATACCAACAATATTCACCGATGAATCTACACCACCCGTTGTCGCCGCAAAAATAGTATCCCCGTCACTCATGGTATGAACGGGATATATCGTTCTCGCAAGACCATCATGAGCCATCTGGGAAACTTTTTTCATCTGACTTTTATTCATATTGGCGTTACAACAGATTATGCCAATGGTCGTATTTATCCCCTGAGTGAAATTATTATCTTTATAATTTTTTAAAACGTAGGAAGGGAGATCGATAAGATGACCATTTTTATCACATGCACCTGCAATGGTTTTACCATTTTTAGGGTCTCTGATTTCCCCAACAGCATTTACAACAACCATTGCGCCAATTGTCAGCCCGCCAGGTAATTTAACCGATGCTGTTCCAAGTCCACCTTTCATAGCTTTGTCAAAACCAGCCATCTTACCTATAGTTGCTCCAGCGCCGGCACCAATATTTCCCGATGGAAAAGGGTTTACAGAAGCGTTTTGTGCCGCAAGGTAGCCCATTTCAGCGTCAGGACGAACAGCAGGATCACCAAAATTTAGATCAAAAATTATTGCGGCAGGAACGATAGGTACGATAGCGACACCGGTATCAAAACCTTTTTTTCTTTCTTCAAGATAGCGCATTACGCCAGAGGCGGAATCTAATCCAAAAGCACTCCCTCCACTTAGCACCACTGCATTGACTTTCTGAACAGTGTTAATGGGATCTAAAAGCTCAGTTTCCCTTGTCCCCGGCGCAGAACCTCTGACATCAACGCCACAAACAGCTCCGTCGTCGAAAATAATGATGCTACAACCGGTTTGCTCCAATTTATCTTCAGCATGCCCAACCTTAACACCCGGTACATCCAAAATGGTTCCATTTGTCTTATACATAAATGTGTCCACACCTTGATTTTTAAAGTAATACATTACAAGTTTTAATGTTTATCGAGATGAATCATAGCAAAGGGTGACTAAACAAACTTTTCCGTGTCTCCTGCTGCCAGCGTTTCAAGACGGGTAGGTGATAGTGGAATGCGAGGGGATGGTATTGCCCAATGTTTGATATCGTGGAGAATGGCAGAACAGATTTTTCCCTGACAAGCTCCCATGCCACACCGTGTTGCCATTTTTGCGCTATTCCAATCTTGAAATAGTTCAAGTTCGTTTAAACTTACGTCTTCACAACGACAGATCAAGGTATCTGGGGGAAGTGCCTGTGTGATCTCTCTATTTAATTTAAACGTTTGTGCTATTGCGGTGGCAAAACACCGCCATTTTCTTCGTTTCTGTTGCCATTTTTCAGCTAGTGCGTATTTACTACTCGCTGCAAACCCGGCAATAAATCCTTCACAAAGTGCAAGCTCACTGCCGCCAATACCTGTGCATTCTCCCGCTGCATATACACCAGGTATAGTAGTCTGTTGCCACGCATCTACTTGGATATTTCCTTGTTCGTCCAGCAAGCAACCAAGCAATTGTGCCAATTCCGTATTGGGTCTTAAACCAAAACCACAAGCTAAACGCGTACAGGATAATTTCTGCTTCTGCCCTTTATTACTGATATACACTCCAGTTAACCTGCCTTCTACCGAGGTTTCCACGCCTAACACCATACTGTTTTTGTAGTAATTTTTAAGTGGCATGAGCATGATGGCTTGATGCAACTTGTTAGGCCAGCGGAGCAGTCGTAAGCCAAACGAAAATAAGCGGTGTAAAGGCGCCTGTTCAATGATACCGACCACGTTCCCTCCTGCTTTTTTTACCGTTTCGGCAACCGCGAGCAAAAGGGGACCGCTACCTGCAATAACAACACGCTCACCAATCATGGGGAGACCACTTTTTATCAACGCCTGTAATCCGCCTGCGCCCGTGACACCCGGTAATGTCCATCCAGGAAAGGGAAGTAATTTTTCTTTAGCTCCAGTACAAAGAATGATGCGTTGGTAGTGAACTATTCGGTGCCGACTTGCCGTTTCAACAATCACACATTGGCTGTCTACTGCAATGACTTTACAACCCGGTAAATAGATTAATGCATCTTCTGATAGTACCGATAAATAACGTTTCGTCATCGGTGGCAATGTATGAAATGGCCCTTGACGCCAAATTTGTCCGCCTGCTTTGGGATTGTCATCAATCAGGATAACGGATTGTTGCCCTTGTATCGCAGCCTGTGCGGTAGCCAATCCTGCCGGTCCTGCGCCAACAACCAGCACATTACAGCGTAATACTGTAGAAGAAGATGATGTTGCCATGTTCAGATCCTCTCGACTTTCATACCCATTTCACAAACTGTCTGGCACGCTACACAGCGGCGACCATTGATCATCAAACGGCACTCCTGACAGATCCCCATACCACAAAAAGGTGCTCTCAATTGATGTGATACAGATATACGGCAATGCTCATCACCGGTATAAGCTAGCGCCGCCGCTACAGTAATCCCCGTAGGAACTGTGATCAGTTCGCCATCAATAAACAGAGCAATAAATGGTGGTTTGTTGAGTGTCATAGCAACCTCTGACAGGCCATAGCAGTAAAACGTGCAGGTTGGTAAGGCAATGGATCAATCTCTGTTTTTCTGTTCAGCATCAATGCAGAGATGATTTTGGCACTGCCCGGTGCGGTCGTCACACCTAATCCTTCATGGCCCACAGCCAGCCATAGCCATTCGTAATCAGGATGTTGCCCCAATAGCGGCAAGCCATCTGGAGTCGCAGCACGAAAGCCAGACCAACAACGTAAAATATTCATCTGACCAAGTTGAGGTAAAAAATAAAGTGCGCGCTGGAGCATAGAGCGGAGTAGGGAGAGATCAATAGTGTGTTGTTCGTTATGGAACTGGCGTGAAGAGCCAATTACAAGCTGACCGGTAGGGCGGGCCTGAACATTGAAAGCGATTGACGTACCATCCAAGGTATGTGTACTGGCGCTATACCCTAATTCCACCAGTTGATGTGTGATACAGGTAGGGTAACGATCGGTAATCGCCAGTTGCCCTTTTTTAGGGACAATCGGTAATTCAGGTAACAGATGTGTGCTCCATAGCCCATTTGCTAGCAATATTCTCGGCGCGCAATATTTCTTTCCATCACGCAGCACAACGGTCTGAGGCTCTAAGGCGTGCACTTGTCCTGTAATAAACTGAATCTTTTGATTACAGCTAGCAAAAAACCAGTGTACGACATTTGGTGCATAGACAATCCCATCCGCAGGAACAGACAAACCGCCGGCAATCCCACGCCTCACCATCGGTTCCATTTGGTGAATCTGTGTTGCTGTCATCGGAATATTTTCGATTTCATAGGAGGTAAGACGTGCGCTTTTTTCCTCAGCCAGTTCCATTTCGTCCTCTGCATCTGCCAGCCAAAGTGTGCCGCATCTACGCCATGCACAATTTTTTGGCATATGGGGGGTGAATGTTCGCCATATATCTAATGAGTAACTACTCAGTGCCAATTCAGCAGGATTATCGTCCATACACACGAGATGCCCCATCCCTGCCTGCGTTGCCCCTTTACCACCATCATCAATTACAGCAACTCTCAAACCATCTTGTACCAACTGATAAGCACATGCTGCTCCAATGATGCCAGCACCAACGATAATGACATCCGATATTTGGGAGGGGGTCATACATTGATTCCCCAGACAAAAGGATCGTTCTTGGCAATGATTAACTTGTTATCACCGTAAACATGCGCTGTTCCCCGGATCACTGGGGCAACTTTTTGACCAACCCACTGATATTGGGCTTCAAAAACACTTCCAATAATGCTGGATTGGCGCCAAATTTCACCCGGCTGCAATTTTCCATCCGCCGCCAGGCAGGCTAATTTAGCACTTGTTCCAGTGCCACACGGTGAACGGTCATAGGCTTTCCCCGGACATAACACAAAATTACGACTATCTGTATCGTTATCAGGAGCGAACAATTCAATATGGTCGATACACTCACCGTTTTCACCGGTTATCCCCGCTTGTTCCAGCGCTTGCCTAACTGCCCAACTGTATTGCGTAAGTTCATCGATATGGTTAGGGGTTAGAAACAGGTTATGTTGACCGATCAGAAAAAACCAATTTCCTCCCCAAGCAATATCTCCATTAACATCACCCACACCAGGCACGTTCACGGTGACATTTTGCTGATAACGATAAGAGGGAACATTATAAACAGACACTGTTTCATCCTTATGGAGCACTGCCTCTACAATCCCAACAGGGGTCTCAATTTTATACTTGCTAGGGTTCAACCAACCCAGATGATAGAGCGAAGCAATAAGGCCCATAGTGCCGTGGCCGCACATGCCTAAATATCCCGCGTTATTAAAGAAGATCACCCCCATATCGGCGTCAGGTACAGTAGACGGACATAAAAGTGCACCGACCAACATATCATTCCCTTTTGGTTCAAGAATGAGAGCCTTACGCCAGTGATCAAATTTGGCTTCAAAGCGTTGACGCTGTTTGGCAACGGTTCCTTTGCCAAGAGATGGAAATCCCTCGATTACTGTACGGGTGGGTTCTCCACCTGTATGTGAATCAATGACGCGAACCATCTGATAATCATGCTTATCTGCCATAAAGCCACCCAATTAACGTATTTTTAATAAATGGTGGCGTAGTATTTCGTTTGTCGCTTGATGAATTTCATACCGCAATATGCTGAAATCAGCACAATGAAAGAATCAAGGTAAATAACTAAACACGAGTCAAAAATCCCATTTTAATGGTAATAGATTGGAGATATCGATGATGAATATATACCAGAACAATGAAAAAAACAGCATTGGCACAAATGGTTATGATGTTTGCAATGTTGAGTTTTTATCGGCGCTTTGTAGTGGATTAGTTAATCACAAACCCAGTAACCTGCAAGATATTCTCAATGCGGTTGCTTTAATTACACCATTGTTAAATGCGATTCCCAGCGTGGTTTTCTTTATCAAAGATATCAAAGCACGTTATCTAATTGCAAACTTTACGCTGGCCACACGCTGCGGATTTAAGTCGATCTCTTCGCTACTCGGTAAAACCTCTTCCGAAATCTTTCCTGCTCAGATGGGCAGTTGTTACACCGAACAGGATTTACGTGTGCTGCATCAAGGGGTAATTAT
The DNA here is from genome assembly GCF_042879355.1 of Photorhabdus sp. RM71S. Taxonomy (NCBI): domain Bacteria; kingdom Pseudomonadati; phylum Pseudomonadota; class Gammaproteobacteria; order Enterobacterales; family Morganellaceae; genus Photorhabdus; species Photorhabdus sp. RM71S. The sequence goes on from NZ_JBHFKV010000007.1 coordinate 75,695, forward strand.
CCAAAACCAACTGGAGCTCCATTTTTATCATGGACGCAAGGCAGGTTGGTGCATGACATATAAATTGCCATTGTATAATCAACATAATCAAGTTATTGGTATGGCAGGAATTTCTCATGATTTAATGGAAGTTAAGGAAAATCACCCTGTGTACCAAAAGTTAGCTATCGTTGATGATTATATTCGTGAAAATTTTGATCGGACAATTCGTCTCGAAGAGCTAACTCATTTAACACGTCTCTCGGTTGCTCAATTGGAACGTTACTGTAAACGCATCTTTCACCTGACACCTCGGCAGATGATCCACAAAATCAGAATTGAAAAAGCTTCGGAATTGCTGGCTACGAAATTACCTATTACAGATGTTGCCTTGCAATGTGGTTATACGGATCACAGCGCATTTACCCGGCAATTTAAGGCGTTAACTGGAATCACGCCCAGTGATTTTCGTCAGTCAATGGGCAGGAGTCATTTGCCACTTTCCTGATATATCCGTCCTTTTGTGATCCAATTTGTCGTTTTACCGCCACGACATTGGGTTAATTCATTTATTAAATAAATTCGATTTTATAATCATCTTTAGATATTAATGGTCATTTCTAATCATGAGAATAAATTTAATTAATTGATTTTTAAATCATATTTTTTAATGAATTTTAGATGTTAAATATAAATGGATTTAGTATATCTTTGGTTAAAAATATTAGATTTTTACTCTTGGGATTATATAAAAATAATAAGACTTCTGAGTTATAAGAGTGTTTTATTATTATTTTATTGAAATACACTGAATTGTGATAAGTCATCTATAAATCTATAATATTATTTAATTTAAGGAGTATATATGAGTCAGAAAAATGATTTTAAAGCTTTTTCTATTAGTTATAATGCTAATGTAGTGAGTCAGAGATTATATGAAGAAAGTAAGGATTTACTGACTGGGTTTCCACCAAATGATGTTTCCACTCATATGTTAAATAAGGCATTGCGTCAATCGTCAACCATATCAGCTGTCGTGGCTAATTTTATTGCGACACAATCTGGTGATGATGTTTTGGATGATGGGGATATAGCTAAACTCACCGCACAATTAAATAGAGCTTTAGAACAAAAAAACACAATAAAAGTTCCCGATGCCTCATTAACACAAAAAGGTGTTGTTCAGCTTACAAATGTAATTGGTAATAGCGACACATTGGCGGTTACACAAAAGCTTGTTCAGGAAATAATAAATTCATTGCGTGAAGATATTAATAGTAGTAAAACCAATGATATACCCGTGGGTACTCCTATTCCCTGGCCTACTGCTATACCGCCAGTTGGGTGGTTGCAATGTAACGGTGAGTCCTTTGATAAGTCGAAATTTCCGGAATTAGCAAAGGCTTATCCTAGTGGTTATTTACCCGATTTAAGAGGTGAGTTCATTCGTGGTTGGGATAATGGCCGTGGTGTTGATCCGGGTCGGGTTTGCAGTACGTGGCAAGGTGACGCGATTAGGAACATTACAGGTTCGTTCCCTGGGGCTATCGCAGATAATTATCATCTTGCAACAAAAGAAGCTTTCTACGGTAAAATTAATCTTGGAATAGCAACAGATGGTACTACCAAGTCAAAGAATATTCGTAACCCGGATAATCCATACGGCTTCGGATTCGATGCGTCAAGGGTTGTTCTTGTAGCCTCAGAGAACCGTCCCCGCAACGTCGCATTTAACTACATAGTGAGAGCAGCATAATAAGAACAAAAATATTCTTTAGAACCTGCAGTGGCAGTATTAGGTAAAAATGGGCAAGACTCTTCACAGACTCCTATTATTGGGTAGCCGAAGGTGCTGAGGTAATAAGTAAGCCGGTTAGTCCGGCTTCAATGCTTTCCGGTAGTCATGGCGGTCATAATGCTTGGATAAGTTTGTACATATGTGTATACATGATGTTTTCAGGAATTATCTGGTTCAGTAAAAGCTCCTCAGCTTTAAGTTTGCCATTCCCATTATGCTAATTTCGTCATTGTTCACTGTGAAAAATGACAAGCTTCTCTGTAGTGAAATAGCCATCATTCCACTAAAACCAATGAGTCACACTTTGTTAACAAAATAAAAACAATTTGCCTTTTAAATATCAAGTAAATCAATGACGATTAAAGGATAGGGCTATGAGCAAGAGAAAGGTTAGCTGGCAGGGTGTTTTCCCGGCAGTGACGACACAATTTAACCCCGATTTTTCCATTAATTTGGACGCCACACAGAAGGTAATGACGAACTTGATTAAAGATGGGGTTTCCGGTTTAGTCGTCAATGGCTCTGTGGGAGAAAACACATCTCTGTCTATGAAGGAGAAGCGTGCTATCGTTGACCTCGCAGTAGATGTTGCTGGTGGAAAAGTTCCCGTTCTTTCGGGTATCGCAGAATTGACAACTGATAATGCGTGTAAAATGGTCTCTGAATGCCGTCAGGCAGGCGCTAATGGGGTAATGGTCATGCCACCTCTGATTTATACCCCAACACCGAAAGAAAATAGGGCGTATTTCCGTACAATTGCAACCTCTACCGATTTACCCGTCATGCTATATAACAACCCTCTGCTGTATAAAAATGATATTACGCCGAAAATTCTGACGTCTCTGGCCGATTGCGAAAATATCGTTGCATTTAAAGATTCATCAGGCAATACCCGTCCTTTTAGTGATATTCCCAACGAAGCAGGTGATCGCTTCATTCTTTTTGCCGGTTTGGATGACGTCGTTTTAGAGTCAGTCGCAGTGGGCGCAGAAGGTTGGATTTCAGGTATGTCGAATGCCTTTCCACGGGAAGGAGAGACTTTATTCCGTCTGGCTAAACAGAAACGTTATGAAGAAGCTCGGGAATTGTATCGCTGGTTTATGCCTCTGTTGCATTTGGATTTCCGCCCTGATTTGGTGCAATGCATCAAACTGTGTGAAGAAATGGTTGGCCGTGGTAGTGCCATTACCCGCCCACCGCGTTTACCACTCGAAGGGGAAACATTGGCAGAAGTCCGCGCCATTGTAGAAAAAGCTCTCGCTAATCGTCCTTCATTGCCTGATGTAGGTCTCTGAATTGGGCTGTAACTTGTTTCTGATACCCTGGGAGGAATCGTTATGTTGGTACATTCAGGTATGCAGTTTATTGGAGGTCGCAGGCAAGCAGAGGGAGAACGCTGTTTGCACAGCCGGCGGGCGGTGGATAACTCGTTAACGGGTTATGTGTTTTATCAAGCTACACGACATGAGGTCGATCTCGCCGCCCAAGCAGCCGCCAATGCATTTACCCGTTATAGCCAAACATCGTTGGAAGAACGTGCTGTTTTTTTAGATAAAATTGCCGATGAAATTGATGCTCTCAGTGATGACTTCATTACCCTTGTATCAGAAGAAACGGCTCTGCCCCCAGCTCGACTGCAAGGTGAACGGTCGAGAACGAGCGGGCAAATGAGGCTGTTTGCCACGCTGTTACGCCGTGGTGATATTCATGCTGCCCGTATTGATACTGCGCAACCTGAGAGAAAACCGCTTCCCAGAGTTGATATTCGCCAGTGCCATATTCCTCTAGGTCCTATTGCGGTTTTTGGCGCCAGTAATTTCCCTTTGGCTTTTTCAACTGCTGGTGGTGACACGGCGTCAGCATTAGCTGCGGGCTGTACCGTTGTTTTTAAAGCACATAGTGGCCATATGGCTACCGCTGAAGTCATAGCAGAAGCGATAGAACGAGCTATTATCGCCACACAAATGCCCGCAGGTGTATTCAATATGATTTATGGCAATAGCGTGGGGGCAGATCTCGTCAAACACCCCATTATTCAAGCCGTTGGTTTTACCGGCTCGCTCGCTGGTGGGCGTGCACTGTTCGATATGGTGATGCAGCGACCACAACCTATTCCGGTTTTTGCTGAAATGTCGAGTATCAACCCGGTCATTGTGCTGCCAAACGCCTTAGCACAGCGAGGAAAACAGATCGCCCAAGAATTGGCAAATTCATTCACATTAGGTAGCGGGCAGTTTTGTACCAAGCCAGGAATAATCTTGGGTATTCGTTCACCAGAATTTGATCAATTTATTACTCACTTGACGCAGGAGATCACGTTTCGACCGGCACAGTCCATGCTGAACCAAGGCACATTACTCAACTACCAAAAAGGTATTCATCAATTGGATGATGAACCTTTAATGACCCAGTTAGCCATTGGCGAACATCATGAAAATCAGGCAAGTGCGATGTTGTATCACGCAGATATTGCTTTGTTGTTGAATAAAAATGCCCTGTTACAAGAGGAGGTTTTTGGTCCTGTTGCTATTGTGGTCGAAGTCGAAAGCCAATATCAGCTTTTACACGCAATTGACTGTTTGCAGGGGCAGCTTACCGCTACCTTGATTGGTGAGCACGATGAATTAGCGAATGCACACGAGCTCAGTCAACGATTACAAAACATTGCGGGCAGGGTGGTTGTCAATGGTTACCCAACAGGCGTTGAAGTCTGTGATGCCGTGGTTCATGGCGGGCCTTACCCGGCGACTTCAGATGCAAGAGGGACTTCAGTTGGCACACTGGCAATCTGGCGTTTTCTGCGCCCGGTCTGTTTCCAAAACTATCCCAAATCCTTACTTCCACTCGCACTTCAAGACCATAATCCGTTAAATATTTCTCGATTAATCAATGGGGTGATGAGTAGGAAAGTATTGTAAAACGCGCAGTTACTCCACGTTGACGTATATCAAATAAGAAACAGAAAAGGGCGAATAATTATGGCGCTATACGAAGCCTCTTCACGTCCAAAATCCGGTTCAGGGCAGGGTAAATTTAAGAAACAGTTAACACTCACGGATTTAACCTTCATTGGATTAGGGGCTATTTTTGGCTCTGGCTGGTTATTTGCGGCCAGTCATGTGTCTGTTATTGCGGGACCGGCAGGGATTTTTTCTTGGGTAATTGGCGGTATCGCCGTGCTCTTACTTGGTATTGTTTATTGCGAACTGGGGGCAGCACTGCCGAAATCAGGTGGCATTATCCGTTATCCGGTGTTTTCTCACGGTGAACTCATGGGGTATTTAATGGGTTCCATCACCTTAATTGCGTTTTCCAGCTTAATAGCCATCGAAGTCGTCGCCGCTCGACAATATGCGGCGGCGTGGTTTCCATTTCTGAGTCAACCTGGTTCTGGTGATCCGACACTGACAGGCTGGCTGGTTCAATTTATTTTATTAGCATTTTTCTTTTATCTTAATTACAACAGCGTGAAAACCTTTGCGAAATCCAACAATATTATTAGTATTTTCAAGTTTATCGTTCCGCTGCTCGTCATTATTGTCCTGTTTAATTATTTCAATCCGAGTAATCTGCAAGTTCACGGATTTTCTCCTTTTGGGGTATCGGGTGTTGAAGCGGCGGTTTCAACGGGGGGCATTATCTTTGCTTATCTTGGTCTAACGCCCATTATTTCTGTCGCTGGTGAAGTGGAAAAACCCCAAAAGACAATTCCTATTGCTCTTATTCTCTCTATTTCACTGTCTACGGTTATTTATGTTTTATTACAGTTAGCTTTCCTTGGCGGGATACCCTCTGATTTACTCTTCGGTGGCTGGAATAACATTGGGCAATATTTTTCATTGCCGTTTCGTGACATAGCCTTAATCCTCGGTGTGGGGTGGCTCGCTTTTTTGGTGGTATGTGATGCGGTGATCTCTCCAAGCGGTACCGGGAATATTTATATGAATGCCACTCCCCGTGTAGTTTATGGTTGGGCAAAAAGTGGGACGTTATTTAGTGTGTTTACCCATGTTGATGAAAAATCGGGGATACCACGTCCTGCACTTTGGTTGACGTTTATTCTTTCTGTTTTCTGGACATTGCCTTTTCCTTCATGGGAAAAACTCATCAGTGTTGTTTCTGCCGCGTTAATTTTGAGCTACGCATTAGCGCCAGTAACCGCTTCTGCCTTACGCCGTAATGCCAGGGAGATAAAACGTCCTTTTTATGTTAAATGGTTTGCGCTCGTTGGCCCGCTTTCTTTTATTATTTCCGCTTTTATTGTTTACTGGTCTGGTTGGAAAACCGTTTCCTGGTTGCTCGGATTACAAATTGTCTTGTTCTTTATCTACTTGTTATTCAAAAATAAAGTTCCTATAGGCAAAGTGAGTTTGCGCCAACAAATAACCTCGGCCCTGTGGTTGATTAGTTTTTACAGTGCCATGATCATTCTATCCTATTTAGGAACGTTTGGCGGTAAAGGCATTATTCCTGCACCTTGGGATATTGTTGCAGTAGCAGTGATCTCTCTAATCGCCTTCTATTGGGGAACTTTTAGTGCTTTACCCAATGCTATTTTACCCACGGAGGATGAGGATTAGTGCTGATGGAAACTCATTGAGGCATGGACATCCTTGTCCACATTGATGCCGATAGATTTAAATAAGCTCATCATAAATTCAGATCAATAGTTACAAAAACGGAGATGAGCATAGATTCATTCTAGCCAGAACGTCCTCATTTTCTGAAAAATCAATCACTTTCTGCAATGCTTGTTGCTTCAGGGACCTCAATTAATTTTCCTGACCTCACATCATATATGTACCCATATATGGAGATATTTGCGGGGACAAGAGGGTGGGTACGAATACGATGAATATCTTCAACTACGCTATCAACTTGATTGTTAATGGTAAGCCATTTGATATATTTTCCCTCAGATGATCCTGTACCGTTGCCGACATCTTTAAATCCCTCTTCCGTCATTATCGCGCTTTCCAGGCTGCTTTCTAGTAGATCGCCCATGATATTGTCTGTAAAAAGCTCCATCCCACAATTAGTATGGTGAATTACAAACCACTCTTTTGTTCCAAAAAGTTTATAGGAAATGATAAGTGAGCGAATAGCATCATCGCTGGCCCTTCCGCCTGCATTACGAATAATATGAGCGTCACCTTCAGATAAACCTGCAAATTTTGCTGGATCTAACCTAGCATCCATACACGTCAATATGGCAAATCGTCTGACAGCAGGTAAACCAAGGGTTTTTTTATCACCAAAAGTTGCTGCATATGCAATATTAGCGTCACTTATTTCTCTGATAACGTTGCTCATTTTTCCTCCATTCATATTTTCTGGTTTAATAAATTATGATATAAAACAAAGATATATAACAAAAATCAACTTCTTAATAAAGCTAGGGTATCCATCTAGATAAATGAATATGAGGCTGAAAATACAAATACATAAAAAAAAATTATGAAAAAATATATACTCGTATCCTTTGTACTGGTCAAGTAAATCGTCTGTATGCACTATGCACAAGGATCCCATATGCGGCTATCTATTCGAACTTTATCAGCCTTTACATCTTTTGCTTTCCTCATTGCTCCGTTTTTCACTCAAGCACATAGCAGCAATACTGCTGGTATTAAAGTTGAAAAATTGCTTGAGACTGAAAAATCTTGGGATGGCGTGCCTTATCAGGGATACCCTAAAAGCACTCCTCAGCTTTCAGTTCTCAAAATTACTATTGCGCCAAATACCAGCCTTGCCTGGCATGAGCACCCGATACCCAATGCAGCTTACGTGCTGGACGGGGTGTTAACGGAAGAGAAAAAATCCAGTGGCGAAAAACGCCTTATAAAGGCGGGAGAGGTGGTACCGGAGATGGTTGACAGCATTCATCGCGGTTACACAGGTAAAGAGGGTGCTACTCTCGTGGTCTTCTACGCGGGACAAAAAGGGATCCCTCTTTCTAAACCTGTTGAGTAAAAATCACTCAGGTACGATAAGGTATACTCGGAGACGACCTTTAACAACCTGAGAGCTGTTAGTACAGATAAACTCGGTGTTAAACCCGTCCAAACTGCGTCGTGCCGGTCCGGCGTGTTTGTCGCTGTAGGAACGGAGGCAGGTTTTCCATTTTTTTCGATGTATTCACGCATGGTTAGCGGGCAGTGTACAAACATAGTCCGTTGGCGATCATTATTATGCCTTGCTATAATTGTATTACTCAGTAATACATGAAGAGACGAATTTTATGGCACGAGTAACTAGTGTTACCCTTGGTGAGCACTTCAACGGGTTCGTTGGTGATATGATCCAATCTGGTCGTTATGGCAACACATCCGAAGTTGTCCGCGATGCTTTGCGCCTGATGGAGGCTCGCGAGCAACGTATTCAGAATGTTCGTGAAATGGTGCTGGCTGGTCTGAATTCCTCTGTCAGCAAAAACAGCATGGATGATATTTTTGTAATGGCCGCGAAGGACTTAAATGTATAAGTTCTCTGAGTTGGCTGATGAAGACATATTTCATATTGCCCGTTATACGATACAGCAGTTTGGTCAAAATCAGGCGAGGCGTTATCACGATGAACTGAAAAGAACTTTCGAGCTATTAGCCACATCTCCCTGGATTGGCAGGGAATGTGATTGGATATGCGCAGGAATGCGCCGCTTCGAGTTCAAGAAGCATTCCATCTATTACATGTTGCAGGATGACGATATCTTCATTTCACGCGTCATTCACCAGTCGATGGACGTTGATATATTCGATTTTCCAGAATAAGTCCATGGTGATGATTGTTACTCTAAGTTTAAAAGTCTTCAATATTAGTTTGCTGCATCATGGCGACGCAGGCGTTTTCATCTTATCTAGTTGTTAAGCGCCTTCATCACTTATTTCTTATTTGGCTATCATGATGCGCATAATGTATATTATGTTAAATAACCTTAGACAATAAACAACTTCGCATAGACTAGGTGATTTTTGACATCCCTCCCTTTTCCAGTGTTACGGTGAGTTGAATGATGTACGTTTTATATGTACATTGCATGTGTACACCTACTTCTACCTAAGGAGATAACCATGCAAACCTATACTTCAACTCAGGCCAGAGCCAATATTTCTGTGGTGCTGGATATCGCAGTCAATGGTGAGCCCGTTGAAATCACCCGTCGGGATGGCAGCGCTGCCGTAGTGATCAGTAAAGCGGAATTCGAGGTGTATCAGAATGCAAAGCTGGATGCCGAGTTTGATGCCATGATGCAACGTCATGGTCACACAATAGCGGCGTTGACTGACCGATGATTTGGGTAAGTGCTCAAGAAGTTATTGCCTTCCATGATCGCATACTGCGACGTTTTCCCGGCATTGCCGGGATAGCAGATCCTGGTAGAGCGCAGGCATTGATTTATCGTGTGCAAAACCGAGTTCACTATGAAGGCGTTACTGACCTTTTTGAACTCGCCGCAACTTACTGGGTAGCGATTGCTCGTGGTCATATCTTTAATGACGGTAATAAGCGGACCGCATTTCTCGTGACCATGAGCTTTCTTTGGCGTAATGGTATTCGCATTCGTGATAACAACAATACTCTGGAAAACTTAACTGTAGAAGCTGCTACCGGTGAGAAAACTGTCAGTCAGTTGGCTCAATATTTGCGAGAATTAGTGGACAATTCGGATTCACTTTAACTATGTTTTGGTATTTAAGCAATTTGATTATTATTTTCTGAATATCCTGAAGTATCACCTTTCTCTACTACTCATAAATTAAACTCATTATAACATGCCCTAATTCTGTAGGATTATGGGTTGTTCTAAAATATTCCAATAGAAGATTTTTCCTATGCCATTAATAATAAGAAAACAATTAAGTATAAAAAAGTTTTTCGGGAAACTAATTGTATACAAAACAAATTAAATATACTGGCATTAAAGATAGTTTCATATAAAACTATAGGAAAATAAATTATCCTTATAGATTAGATTTGCTTTTTTGATTTCTGGTACTATTATGATAAATGGAAGTTAGGTTTCCAACCTAATCCAATCTAGGATGAAAAATATAAGCAGTTTTTGAATTTTAAAATTGTAACATCATCGATGTGGTGATTTATATTTTGCATGCATTATCACATATGATTTTGGTAAGTAATACGTTTAAATTAAATATATAAATTCTGAAACTATTTGAGGAGAAGTTTTATGTTCAAGAAATTATTAACAGTTGGGGCATTAGTAACAGTATTAATTGGAGGAATTGGGACTGTATCGGCAGCACCTTGTAATTCTCAGGAACCAGAATATGTTGTTAACGGTATATATTTTAGATATGTTGTTAATCCTGATGATAATTTGCCTATTTCATTTTCGGAGAATACTAAATTTGGATGGATGACATGGAATCTTTACTATCTTGTTGGACCTTGTGAACTCCACACTGGAGGTAACGCTTTCCAAGCTCTCTATGAAGGTAGATTAAATTAAAGGCTTTTTAAGAATACAGATAAACCCTGTTTAAAATAGCGGGGTTTTTTCTTTTATCATGAATAATTATATTTCCTATTTTTCCTTTATTGGCTATGTATTAAAAGTGTTGATTGACTTTAAACATAATATTCATTTCTCGATGAAGGCACCGATGACTTTGTTGGAGTTTGTGTACCCTTCCTTGTTCATGTTAACCTCAACCAACACATGTTAAATATACATAAAATGGTCAGTCGAGGTTTAAAAAATTACATTTCAGGTGATACTAAGACATTATATTTTTTCAATATCTCTTTAACTCTATCTTTAGGAATAGAAAACGAAGTATTGCCATTTCTCCCAACCATTTTTTTTGCGGTGATCATAGCATTAATTATTGCTTCTTCTGTTGCATTTATTGTGGCCTCATACAAAGGATCTAGTTTGTCATTTGACAGCATTTTTATTGTTCTTATATCCTTTCTAGAGAAAACATCATTATTTGCGGTTGAAAATGCAATAAATATCTCACCGCTCGTATTCCTGGCTACCCCACCTACTTTTGCAAGCCCAAGAGATACTCTTTTAGCTATTTTTTCTAATTGGTGAGGAGCTAATGGTGCATCTGTGGCTACCACTGCTATTATAGAGCCGGCATCCTTTATTTTTTTCTTGTCTCCATGATATATCGGGTTGAGATCCTTTATTTCTTTACCAACCGGAATTCCAGAAATAATCAAGTCATCTCTATCGCCAAAGTTGCCTTGAACGAGAACGCCAACAGTATATCCGCCATCTTTCTTATCCAGAATTCTTGATGAAGTACCTGTGCCTCCCTTAAACTTAAAAAGGTTCATTCCAGTTCCGCCGCCAACATTACCCTCTTCTATCGGCCCTGATTTAGCACTATTTAACGCATGATATACATGTTCTTTTTTTACATGCATACCGTTTATATCATTTAATATTCCATCCCACGTTTCTGCTACCACAGGTAATAACCAAAATAAATCATCTTTTAGTGGTGATGTTAGATTATTATCAAACATCCAGCTAATTGTTGAGTCTCTAACAACACCAACACTATGAGTGTTGGTTATTAATATTGGCGTTTCCAGAAAACCACTTTCTTTGACCCATTGATTGCCTGTCATATCTCCATTTCCATTTAAAGAGAATGTACTGGAAAATACCGGGCTAAATTTCTTTCCTCTTGGCAATATAGCTGTCACGCCTGTTCTTATTGGGCCTTTTCCAACCTCTAGCTTTCCATCGCCTTCTATTATGGTTGAATAGCCAACTTCTACACCACTAACATCTGTAATCGCATTATATTTCCCAGTTACTCCAGAGAAAGGAATGCCTAAATCCCTTGCTCTAATCTCATCGGCTAAAGAATTAGAAGCTATCACTGACGATAGAGATAAAATTATAATATTTAATATTTTCATAACTACTCCTTGTTATACCAAATTAACTCGAAGGCTTAAGATTCAGAACATGAAGATCCAATACGAAAGGGATTGGTTTTTGACCAGTCGATATACCCTTTTGCACTATTACGTAATTATATTATTTAAGTTTACAATTTATTGTGATATTCCGCTGATATTTAGCAGGAAGTATAGTCAGAAATCAGTTCTCGGCACATACCACATGGGCTTCTGCACAAACTGCAATACGGCCAACATTTGCCTTAAGTGTTACAATTTCGCCAGAGCGCAGACGTAGTGCGGCACCCACAACATGCCAATTCGTTGTTCGGAATCATTATTATTTCTCGCATTATCTCTAAACGCTCACCTATCAAGTGAGCGTTAAATTTTACGTCAGTTATAAATTTCTATAACGGCACATTGTCACCCTTCTATTCGTCCCTCACCTCAGCCAATGTGATGCAATACTTCCCCAACGGCGTCAAAAAGCCGATCCAAATCGGCTCGTTCAGCATTGAACATAGGCCCGAATTGCAGCGTATCACCGCTAAAGCGTACGTAAAAACCTGCTTTCCAAAGCGCCATGCTGGCATCAAAAGGACGTATAGCGGCATCACCGTCACGGGCAGCCAATTCAATTGCTCCCACTAAGCCACAATTGCGGATGTCGGTCACATTTGGGCAGTTTGTGAGAGAGTGAAGTGCCATTTCGAAATGAGGAGCAAGTTCAGCAGAGCGTTGGATAAGATGTTCTTTATCCAACAGATCTAAAGTTACTAACCCGGCAGCACAGGCTACGGGATGTGCCGAATAGGTATAACCATGACTAAACTCCACGGAGTGTTCCGGTAGAGGCTGGGACATAAAGGCCTCATAAATTTCACTGCTTGCCACTACGCCTCCCAGAGGAATGGCGCCATTGGTAATTTGTTTGGCAAAGTTAAGCAGATCTGGCGTCACACCAAAATATTCAGCGCCAGTCCAGCGTCCCATGCGACCAAAACCAGTAATAACTTCATCAAAAATCAACAAAATATTATGTTGATCACAAATTTCACGCAGACGCTGTAGATACCCTTTGGGCGGAATAATCGCACCGGCGGAACTGGACACAGGCTCGACAATAACTGCCGCAATATTGGAGGCATCATGCAGTTCGATCAACTTGAGCATCTCGTTGGCCAATTCCACGCCGCCGGTTTCCGCCATACCCGGTGTAAACGCCATACCGCTCTGCAATGTATGGGGTAAGTGATCTACATCCATTAACTGTCCGAACATTTTGCGGTTGTTACCAATCCCCCCCAAACTGGTACCCGCAATATTGACACCGTGATAACCACGTGCACGGCCAATCAGTTTAGTTTTCTCGGGTTGGCCTTTTACTCGCCAGTAAGCTCGTGCCATTTTGACCACGGTATCTACAGATTCAGAACCTGAGCTGGTGAAAAAGACGTGGTTGAGATCACCGGGTGTTAAATTGGCAATTTTTTCTGCCAGTTGAAACGATAAGGGATGACCGAACTGAAAGCCTGGTGAGTAATCGAGGGTGCTCAATTGGGTAGCGACAGCTTGCTGAATTTCTGTCCGGGTATGGCCCGCTCCACAGGTCCAAAGACCGGAGAGACTGTCATAAATTTGGCGCCCTTTATCGTCCTTTAGCCATTGCCCTTCGGCAGCAACGATAAGGCGTGGATCGCGTTGGAAATTTCGGTTGGCACTGAATGGCATCCAGTGAGATTGCAGGTTTAACGATTCAGAAAAACGAGTTTCAGACATAGCTAACTTCCTCTCACAAAAGTAAAATTTGAGTTTAGTTCAACACTCCTATTTTCGCCAACGATAAATAACTAAATTACATATATACCCTATGGATTTCAAGATGCATCGCGACGGCAAGGGAGTGAATCCCCGGGAGCATAGATAACTATGTGACCGGGGTGAGCGAGTGCAGCCAACTGTGAATTTAATACTAGATTCAACAATCTTTATCTCCTTCATTTGAATTTTGCATCATAACTAACGACAGTGTATCTGACATTTCCTTACCTATCTTAGTCTATTACTTGCCAGTTCATACGCTTCACTCCGTTCGCGCTTACCAACTGCTACCACGGCGATAATCAACACATTATCCATGACCTCATAAACCAAGCGAAAACCAGAAGCGCGTAATTTTATTTTGTAGCCAGCCTTTGACTTTATTTCAATATATCTACTCTTAATTCCCCCTCCCTTCATTATTCAGTGAAATCAGATGAATTTCATATTAAATTCTTCCGATGTTACTTAATGCCATTGAGTCAATGCTGAGGTTTGATTATTAGTAACTTGGGGAATATCGCTCCCATATTAAGGTACGCACTCTCCCTAATTGAAATTAAAGTCAATTAAAACAATGCATTATGAATAACCTGGATTTGTGCGTCAAATTAAAACTATTGAACCTAACTTTCCTACCAATTACCCTTCTTCTCACCAAAAAATAATGCAATTACGTTTTCTTGTCTGGATATTTCGCAGTCTCATATAAAGGAGGATTTATGAAGTTTCCCCATCTGTTTAATCCATTAAAAGTAGGTGCTATTACTACGCCCAATCGTATTTTTATGGCGCCGCTCACTCGCTTACGAAATACTGAACCCGGCGATATTCCCACGCCAATGATGGCTGAATATTATCGTCAACGTGCCAGTGCTGGGTTGATCATCACTGAGGCGACGCAGGTTTCATTTCAGGCAAAAGGTTATTCAGGCGCACCGGGGCTGCATACTCCTGAACAGATAAGTGCCTGGAAAAAAATTAATGAAGGAATTCATCAGGCTGGCGGTCTTAGCAACGTGCAACTATGGCATACGGGGCGAATGTCTCACTCTTCTCTCCAGCCGGAGCAACTAGCCCCTGTGGCACCTTCTGCGATATCGGCTAACGCGCGGACTTCGGTGCGAGACGCTAAAGGCAATGTGATTCGAATCAACACCTCTAAGCCACGTGCTCTGGAGAGAGATGAAATTCATCAGATTGTCAATGACTTCCGTCAGGCAGCCATCAATGCACAAGAAGCTAACTTTGACATGATGGAAATCCATGCTGCGCATGGTTACCTTATTCATCAGTTCTTGTCGCCCGCTGCCAATCAGCGTAATGATGAATATGGTGGCAGTATTGAGAACCGTGCGCGATTCGCTTTGGAAGTGGTGGATGCTGCCATTGAAAGTTGGAGCTCTGATCGGATTGGCATCCGTATCTATCCGTTAGGGCCATATGATGGTCTAAGTCATTATGAAGATAAGGAGAAAGCAGCACTTTACCTGATCCGCGAGTTAGCAAAACGTAATCTGGCTTATCTACACATTTCCGAGCTTGATTGGACTGGAGGAGAACCTTTCAGTGAAGCATTTCGTCAAACTATTCGCGAGGTTTATCCTGGTGTGATTGTTGCGGCAGGCGCCTATACTGCCGAGAAAGCGGAGAGACTGATTGAAAAAGGATTAATTGATGCTGTGGCATTCGGACGAAACTTTATCGCTAATCCTGACTTAGTTGAGCGCCTGAGAATTGATGCGCCCCTGAATGAGCCGCGTCCAGAATTCTTCTATGCTAATGGCCCGGAAGGGTACATCGATTATCCTACCTTAGAGCAGTTAAGCGCGTAATCATACAGTGCGCTTTAATGGCGGTGATAATCACTGCCATTAAAGCGCTTTCACCTGCTACTCCCAAGGCACTCCGTCTTCCCAGCTCTCTACCAATAGGTCAATAAATCCTCGAATGCGAGGGGAAAGATGCTTTTTACTTGGATAAATGATTCGGATAGGTTCAGGCTCAACATGATAATTTTCCAATACGGGGATAAGCTTACCGTTACTAAGATCCCGACCAACAACATAGCTAGGTAGATGAATGATACCGAACCCTGCCAGCGCTGATTCGAGCATGGTTTCCGCGCTATCTATGTTTAGACGTCCCGGCCCGTCGAAAACGTAGGTTTCTTCCGCAGTCCCAAAACGCCAGGTGCGGCGTCTATCCGCACTCTGGAAGAAAATGGTGTCATGCTCATGCAGCGTTTGTGGCGTTTCAGGTACACCTCGCCGGGCCAAATAATCCGGTGACGCACAGGTAATCATCCGCTGAGTAGCGATGGTACGTGTAAGGATACGAGAATCATCTTTCGGTTCACCAATGCGGATGGCAATATCGAATCCTTCCTCGATCAAGTCAATATAACGATCAGTAAAGGCAATATCCGCCTGTAGTTCAGGCCAGCGTTTCAGGAAAGTTTCTAGCAAGGAAAGAATATGGCGCTTCCCTAAGGAGATCGGTGCGGTTAATTTCAGCGTCCCGGTCGGGTTTACCCTGCGCATCGCCATCGTGTTATCTACCTCTTCGAGGTCTTCAAGAATTTGACGACAGCGTTCGAACATAATGCGTCCTTCATCTGTCAGGCTAAGCCGCCGCGTTGTTCGGTTTAGCAATCTTACGCCTAAGCGGGTCTCCAGGCGCACAATGCTCTTACCAATAGCGGAGCGGGTAAGTCCCATAGAACCCGCAGCTTGCGTATAACTTCCGGCCCGTACCGCAGCAACGAAGGCTGCAATATCACCGATTCGATTTAATTCCATTTATGCTCCTAAAATATTCTGAGGATAGGCTGCTTAAAACAGTCACGTTGCGTTTATTTCGTTTGTTGTGTTTTTCGTTTAGTTTTTTAAAGTGAAATGACTAACAGGTGCTAAACATGATTACTTCTACTTTCTCTGATGTAAATCTTCCAGCTAAACACGAAAGTGAAATAGCCGAAAAGGGGTTGCGTGAATTTGCTGCGTTCCTTTCAACAAAACTTGAAACAACTCAAGAAGCTGCAAACATATTGAATGTATCGCGACCTCATATGGTTAAACTTCTGGAAGATGGTTGTCTTCCTTTCCATAAAACAGGTCGACACCGGCGTATTCGTTTTGCTGATCTGATGGAATATAAAAAGCAGCGTAACGCTGAAAATATGGAGGCTATGAGGGAACTAGCTAATCAGGCTCAAGAATTAGGGATCTACTAATGATTCATTCCCCGTACCCTGTCGGAAAACAGATGTTTTCCGACGTTGCAAGTGCTCTTTCGGAATTTATATCGTAATGGTGCCATTGATACAAGTCACAGCACCACCGCCGACAAAAATCTTACCGTCAGAATGGCTGAGCCATATGCTTCCCTGACGGCCAAGTTTTTTGCCTTGTGATGAATGAACGATTTTATCGTCAATCATTGCTACCTTGTGGTGGCGCATAAATGCGGCAACACTACCATTTCCACTACCGCAAACAGGGTCTTCATTGACACCGCATGATGGGGCGAAAGATCGTACTTCAATATCAGCTTCTGTCCCCTCACGGTAGGCACCATACAGACAAACCCCGGTGATGTTCATTTGCGTGTCATGCTCGCACAATTCGGCATAATCAGGTTCTGCTGCTAGCACGGCTTCTGCTCCCGTAGTATGAGCGACAATCCAGCGAGCTCCGACATCAATAAGTGCCGGTGTTAACGCGCGATCTAACGGGCAACCCAGAATACTTTCGAGGCGATCTATCTGTTCGGCACTAAGCAATGTGATGGCGGGTTCCGGCAGTTCGAAGGTGATTGATTTATGACCACTTTCCATTTCAGTAATGTTCAATGTAATCAGCCCCGCCCCACATTCCTGCACAATACGCCCTTCTCTCGCCTGAATTAAACCGGCTTCAAGCAGAGCATGTGCGGTACCGATCGTAGGATGACCGGCAAAAGGAAGTTCACTGCCGGGAGTGAAAATCCGTACACGGTAATCTGCTAGAGGGTTTTCTACGGGAAGAACAAAAGTAGTCTCGGAAAGATTGGTCCAGTTAGCAATGGCCTGCATCTGTATTGGTGTGAGTCCCTTGGCATCCATGACAACGGCAACGGGATTTCCTTTAAAAGGCCGGTGAGTGAATACATCAACCTGCTTAAATGGTACGAGAGACATAAAATTTCCTTTTTATGATGTTGAAGGTGGTTTAGCAATATATCAGTGAAAATATATCAAGACTATCATAACGTTACGCTTATTTTCTCAAAAGTAGTTTATATCCTACCCTTTAATTTAAGCATCTATACCCCCCTTGCCGTCGCGATGCATCTTGAAATCCATAGGGTATATATTATTAACACGGTGGTTTATAATAAAAAAATAATTTCGGTAGAGTATATGTGATGAAACTCAAATAAAACAATTAAATTAAACCCTTTGTGAAATAACATAATACTAATGTTAAAATAATTGTGTTTAATTTGTTGTAATGAATTGATACTTTTATGGGAAATAATAAATCATGATTAGACTTATCTATACAAATGATAAAGAACAATGGAAAGAAGGATTATCGATCATAAAAACAGATGAAAAAGCCAATTTAGTTATTACTAATAAACGAGGTCGAAAACTAGATGGCTTTGGTGGTTGTTTCAATGAGCTTGGGATGAAAGCTTTATTAAGTTTGGATAAAGAAAATAGAAAAGTAGTGCTAGATAAATTATTTTCACCGGATGGAGAGTGTAAATTAACATTGGCCAGGATGCCTATTGGTGCCAGTGATTATGCAGTTTCTTGGTATAGTTTAAACGATATTGAAGATGATTATAGTATGGCTAATTTCTCCATTAAAAGAGATAAACGTTTACTCATTCCCTATATAAAAGAGGCTTTAGAAAGGCAACCAAATTTAAAAATATCTGCTTCACCGTGGAGCCCTCCGGTATGGCTTAAAACCCATCAAGTTTATAATTTTGGTAGATTAAAGAGTGATGCTCAAAGTCAGGATGCATATGCTTTATATTTTGTAAAATTTGTTGAAGAGTATCAGAAAGAAGGCATTTCAATTGATCAAATTCATATTCAGAATGAGGTTGCTGCGGATCAAAAGTTCCCTTCTTGTGTATGGAACGGTGAGCAATTAAGAGATTTTATAAAAAACCATCTCGGACCGAAATTCGAACAAAATAATGTAAAAACTGAGATTTGGCTAGGTACTATTAATGCCCCTGAGTTCTCTAAAGAAATTGGACAGGATTATGATGATTATGCAAATTGTGTATTGCGTGACATAGACGCCTATAAATATATAAAAGGCGTTGGTTATCAATGGCAAGGAAAAAATGCTATCCAAAGAACGGTACAAAGCTACCCGGAATTAAGATATTATCAAACTGAAAATGAATGTGGTGATGGTCATAATAGTTGGGAATATGCTCATTATGTATTTACACTTTTCAGACATTATTTAACTAATGGTGCTAATGGTTATTTTTACTGGAATATGGTGCTACATTCAGGGGAAGAAAGTAGTTGGGGTTGGAAACAGAATAGTATGATAAGTATTCCAAAAGGAATAAATAAAGTGATATATAATCCAGAGTATTATGTCATGCGCCATTTTTCGGGTTTAATTTTACCTGATGCGCAACATGTTGAGTTAGAAGGTAATATGTCAGGAAATGCCGTTGCTTTCGAGAACAAATCGGGTTCCCTAGTGGTGAATATAAATAACTCTTATAAAGAAAAGAAAAAAATAAATATTAGTTATAATAATGATATTTGGTCTGTTTATTTGGAGAATAACTCAATTAATTCTATTATCTTTAATTAAGAAAATAGATTTTTGATGAAGATAATAATCAGGAGTTACCTATGAAGAATAAATTCCCTACCGGTTTTTTATGGGGCGGCGCGGTTGCCGCTAACCAAGTTGAAGGTCATTGGAATCAGGATGGTAAAGGAATGAGCATTGCTGATGTTATGACAAAAGGAGAGCACGGTGTTGATCGTGTCATAACTAATGGTATTGAGGAAAATAAAATCTATCCTAATCATCAAGGTGTGAAATTTTATTCCCATTATAAAGATGATATTGCACTATTTGCAGAAATGGGATTCAAATGTTTTAGGACATCAATTGCTTGGTCAAGAATTTTTCCTCATGGTGATGAATTACAACCTAACGAAGCCGGCTTAAAGTTTTACGATGGCCTTATTGATGAATTATTGAAATATAATATTGAACCCATTATTACCTTATCTCACTTTGAAATGCCTTATTATTTGGTTAAGGAATATGGTGGTTGGTATAACCGAAAATTAATAGACTTTTTCATGAATTTTAGCCTGGTGGTTATGGAAAGATATAAAAATAAAGTCAAATATTGGATTACATTTAATGAAATTAATAACCAAATAAATTGGCAATATCCACTATTTGGTTATTGTAATTCAGGTGTGATTTATCAGGATTACGACAATCCAGAACAGGTTATGTATCAGACTATTCATCATCAATTTGTTGCTAGTGCAAAAGTTGTCAAATTAGGCCATGAAATAAATCCTAATTTTAAAATTGGCTGCATGATCCATATGTCGCCATTATATCCAGCGAGCTGTAAGCCAGAAGATGTTTTATATGCACAACAAGCTATGCGTCAGAAATATCTTTTTAGTGATGTTCAACTTCGTGGATATTATCCATCTTATCTTATTAAAGAATGGGAAAGAAAAAAGATAGAACTTCATATTGAAGATGGCGATTTAAATTGGTTACGGGAAGGTTGCGCTGATTATTTAGCGATAAGCTATTATATGAGTGATATCGTCGCTTCATCTACAGAGATGTTAGAAAAAAATAGCCAATCCCTATCCTTCTTTGAAAAAGGAAAACTCAATCCCTATTTAAAATCCTCTGAATGGGAGTGGCAAATTGATCCTATAGGTATTCGATACAGTTTATCTGAATTATATGAACGTTATCAGAAACCCATTTTTATCGTTGAAAATGGGTTGGGTTCCGTTGATAAATTACCTCAAGATGGTGTTATCAATGATGATTATCGTATTGAATATTTAGCATCACACCTATCTGAAATTAAAAAATCTATTTTATTCGATGGTGTTGATATCCTCGGTTATACTGCATGGGGATGTATCGATTGTGTCTCTTTTTCGACCGGTGAATATCGTAAACGATATGGATTTATTTATGTCAATGTTGATGATAATGGAAATGGGGATTTTGTACGTTATAAGAAAAAGAGTTTTTATTGGTATAAAAAAGTCATAGCAATGAACGGCGAAGATATCTGATTAAATTAAAAGCTATCCTATTTTTTGAGGATGGCTTATTTAACTCTTTTTGGTAATTTTATATTTATCTCGATACTCTTTAGGTGTCATATTATAATTTCGTTTGAACATGGAGTAAAAATAATGTAAAGAAGAGTAGCCGCAAACGGTAACAATTTCACTGATTGAAATAGAGGTGTGGATTAAAAGATTTTTTACTTTACCTAATTTCTCATTATGAATGATAGTATGAATTGTTTGACCAAATTCACTTTTAAAACGGTTTTCAAGATTAGAACGAGACATACCAATAGCATCAATAACTTGTTCAACTCTTATCCCTTTACACGCGTTATGACGAATATAATGCATTGCTTGAATAACTGCGGGATCATTTAATGCCCGAAAATCTGTCGATTGCCTTGCAATAACCTTTAAAGGTGGAATTAATTGGCGATGATATTTTTTAGGAATGTAACCTTTAAAAAGCTGATGAAGCAATTTTGCTGCTTGGTAACCCATTTGTTGTGTACCTTGCACAACGGAAGAGAGCTCAGTACGTGAAAGAAAACGGGCTATTTCTTCATTATCTATGCCTATAACACAGAGTTTATCAGGAATAGGAATATTTAAATGTTCACATGCGGCTAAAATATGTCTAGCTCTGGCATCCGTTACTGCGATAACGCCTGTATTTGGGGGTAAAGTTTGAATCCAATTTTTTAATCTATTTTGTGCGTAAAACCAATTTTCTGGTGTCGTCTCCATTCCTTGATACACCACACCTTGATATTTTTCTTTTTCGACTAATTGTCGGAAAGCGTATTCACGCTCTATTGCCCATCGTTTACCACTTGTCTGAGGTAAACCATAAAATGCAAAACGTTTAATACCTTTATCTTTTAAATGATTAAATGCACTTTCTATTAAAGCGAAGTTATTTGTCGCAATATAATGAGCCGCAGGATAGTGATTTTCTTGGTGATAAGAGCCGCCGACACCAATAACAGGAATGTCTAACTGACTGAAAGTACGCTGGATTTCTATATCATCAAAATCAGCAATAATTCCATCACTCTGCAAAGTTTTCAAACTATTTAATTTCGTGGTGAAATCTTCTTCAATGAAGATATCCCAATTACATTGAAATGCCTGTAAATATTCACCTATCCCTTCTATCACTTGACGATCATAAGCTTTATTGGCGTTAAATAATAGTGTTATATGGTATCGTCTATTCATCATTTATTTCCTTATTGATTTATACAATCTTAATCATAATTATTTTTCTATTTTCAGGGTTAAATTAATGATAAATTATGAGATAAATCACACAATTAACAATAATCTTAATGAAGAAATAAAATAACGCAATTGAAAATAGCGACATTGATGAACAAAATTTTATATACACATATACCTATTAGATAGAGGCAGATATGCAGCCGTATTTTGAGGGAATAAATAGAATTAGTTACGAAGGTAGGCAAAGTAATAATCCATTAGCTTTTCGTCATTACAACCCAGAAGAGATTATTTTAGGCAAAAAGATGAAAGATCATCTGCGTTTTGCCGTCTGCTATTGGCACAGTTTCTGTTGGAATGGTACGGATATGTTTGGTTCTGGGGCATTTGAGCGTTTTTGGCAAACAGGAGGTGACGCTTTAGAACTGGCTAAGCTTAAAGCTGATGTCGCTTTTGAATTTTTCTACAAGCTCAATATTCCTTTTTATTGTTTCCATGATATTGATGTTGCCCCTGAAGGTTGTTGTTTAAAAGAATATATTTATAATTTGGACGTCATGTCCGATATTCTTGCAGATAAACAAGCAGAGACTGGTGTTAAATTGTTATGGGGAACGGCAAACTGTTTTACACATCCTCGTTATGCTGCCGGTGCGGCAACTAATCCAGATCTTAATATTTTCGCTTATGCATCAGCACAAGTCTGTCAAGTTATGCAAATGACTAAAAAACTGGGTGGTGAAAACTATGTACTGTGGGGCGGACGTGAAGGCTATGAAAGTTTGCTCAATACAGATTTACGTCAGGAAAGAGAACAAATCGGCCGTTTTATGCAAATGGTTGTGGATTACAAATACAAAATTGGTTTTCAGGGAACATTATTAGTTGAACCTAAACCTCAGGAGCCGACCAAACACCAATATGATTATGATGTGGCTACCGTTTATGGTTTCCTAAAACAGTTTGGCTTAGAAAATGAAATTAAGGTGAATATTGAAGCTAACCACGCCACATTAGCTGGACACTCATTTCAACATGAAGTCGCCACAGCAATTGCATTGGGAATATTTGGTTCTATTGATGCCAATCGTGGGGATGCTCAACTGGGTTGGGATACCGATCAATTTCCAAATAGTGTCGAGGAGAATTCTCTGGTAATGTATGAAATCTTAAAAGCCGGTGGTTTTACTACAGGTGGTTTAAATTTCGACGCGAAAGTTCGTCGTCAAAGTATTGATATTGATGATCTATTTTATGGGCATATCGGCGCCATCGATACTATGGCTTTATCATTAAAGAGTGCGGTGAAAATATTAGTAGACGGTAAATTAGATGAGTATGTCGCTCAACGTTATTCTGGTTGGAATAGTGAACTAGGTAGAAATATTCTTGAAGGAAAAATGACACTTGATGAAGTGGCTCATTATGCAGAAACATTGGTTCAGGAACCTAAACATCGAAGTGGACAACAAGAATTACTCGAAAATCTTATTAATCGCTATATTTATGATTAAATTAATTATTGGCTAACAGGTTTCGTATTGGGAACGGCTAAATTAGCGAAAATAGTACTTAATTATGAGAAAGCACTGTACTGCCAATTTACAGTACACAATTTCAAGGGGTTAGCATTCTCGAAAGTCGTTCTTGAAACAATATTCTCAAAATACTACACTATCAATGAATTTTAATAATGAGGAACGGTCATGATAACGACACCGTTTGTACCGGTTGGCACGATAAAAAGCTTTGGTGTGTTTGGGCCAAAATATGAAGTAGGAAAATTGCTCCGTCCGTTAGAGGATGGTGATTGGATGATAGAAGTCGTCCTGGTAGAAACGGGTGAAAAAACCGAATACCGTCTGACCCACGTTAACAATGACCCCAAGGCTACCTGAATGTACGAATGGAAGATTTTTTTGGTAAAAGGTTGAGAGTCACCGGTTTTGATATGGATGTCGAATCCTTAAATACCAAAACACAAGAGGTAACTTTCATATTTCATGATAACAATTCCATCTAATACAAATTATCTCCACAAGATCCGATCTTAGGCACATCTTCATCGTCCAGAATTTTCATATCACTTTACACGTGTATGTATATACAGGTAATTAACATCATATTATAATGATAAGCGTAATCCGGTAACAAATGTTACCTATTGATTTATATAACGATTTACTTTTACTCTCTTATTGAATCTAACTTAGATGAGAATTATATGATGACAGTATCCCCCAAGCCCAACCTTCAACTTGTTTACGTATCTGATATTGAACGTTCGACAGCCTTTTACAAGACACTTTTTAATTCTGAACCGGTGTTTTCGAGCCCTCGTTATGTGGCATTTGCCGCCGGCGGTGAAGCGCTATTCGCTATTTGGTCAGGCGGAACAACGCCAGATGCCTCTACTCCTCGGTTTTCTGAGATCGGTATTATGTTGCCATCTGGAGAAGATGTAGATCGCTTATTTGAAGAATGGCAGAAGAAACCCGATATCAAGATTGTGAAGGAACCCCACACTGAAATCTTTGGTCGTACTTTCCTCGTTGAAGATCCCGATGGTCATATTATTCGGGTATGTCCTTTGGATTAGATGTATTGATTCCGCTACAATTTCTACTTTTCATGGAATAGGAAAACCTGAGATTTAAAAGAACATCGGCCAGCGCGGCAAAAATCCCAAAGACCAATTTGCCACTGGCCGTCGTCGTATCAATTTCTGTACTTTGCCCGGTCTACTTTAAATCCTATTTTTCGATCCACAAGATTGTGGATAGTATTCACTAGGTGTTTTAAGCTTCGGCCAAGCCTGTCGAGCCTTCCATACCATTAACACATCGCCATTTCAAACAGGCATCTGAACAACCTATTTTAATTGTTTAAGTTTTTCAATGGATTTGTTTTCTATCAGGATCTTCATTTGACTGACCGCAACGCGATTTAGCTTTTGGAACCTGTCGTTTGCAGAGAGGCCCTGCTCGATAAGTTCAGCATTGAAGCTTTCTAAATTAGATAACACGACAAGCTGTTCCAATGTGGCATAGTCCCGTATATTGCCTTTTAGTTCCGGGTTCTCTTTACGCCAGTCACTGGCTGTCTTGCCAAACAAAGCCAGATTCAATATATCGGCCTCATTAGCGTAAGTAAAGTTTCTTGCTTTTGGGTTAAGCACCAAGGCGGGAATAATGTTTGTTTTTATTGACTCTGTATGAATATGATAGTTGACTTTGGCCAGAGTGCGTGAAACATTCCATTCTAGATTTTTCTGTTCATTTTCTGCTTGTTTGAGCCGTTGGAATTCTTTTAATAGATAGAGCTTAAACTCTGCGCTGATCCAGGAAGCAAACTCAAAAGCAATATCCCGATGCGCATAGGTTCCGCCATATCTGCCCGCTTTCGATATGATCCCTATTGCATTGGTAGTTGTGATCCAGCGTTTTGGCGTGAGAGAGAAACTGTTTGCGCCCGCTTCATGTTTAAATCCATCGAATTCGATGGAATTAAAATCGGGATTATGTAGCTGTTCCCACAAACCGATAAACTCAATGGTACTGCGGTTTCTCATCCAGTTTTGCAGAATGTAATCACTGCGGTCGCCATCTTTGTACTTAGCGATGTCAGATAGCGATATATAGTCATCTTGTTTGTCGGAAAAAACAGAGACTTTTATACCCCGGACATCAATTTTTTGCGCCATAAACCTTTTTTCTCACTTTTGATGTGTCAGTTAAACGAAGGTTTAAATGACAGTCTTGTTTTAGCCTAAATACGGATGGAAAGATATAATATAAACTGTATATAAATCTATGTCTATTAAGTGAATTAGCAACGCAATTCATATCAACTCAGTTGATAATGTTCTAATAATTATCCATTATAGCTAATAATAGTTTTAATGTGTCATTTTGGGGACGTTATGATTTCACATGAAAGAATAGCATAGGGTGTTCTGAGATGCAGTATGTTGTTTATCGCAATACTAGAAATTTTGCTTACCCATATCTTTAAATAGCAACTAAAGGACTTCGATTGTGAAGTCCTACATGAGTTAATTTTCTTACTTGCCATAGTAACCCGCCTCGTAAGAATTGATGATTCCGTTAATTAATGCTTTTTTCTTCTTATTTGAAATCTGACTATTGTTGATTTCTTTTGTGTGTACTTTTGGTGAAATGAATATTTCAGACATGCCGATTTCTTGAATTAAATTATCACTCTTAAAATAATTAATTTTTTGCTCAAATTCATGTGAACTGATGTTATTCATTCTATCCTTAACTCCTTCTCGATAAAATTGTTCAAAGAATGGCGTCATAAGCTTAATAGAATTATTTACATGTGTTCCAAAATTAGGGTCAAAATCATCATTAGAGCGATAAACATAATGTCGGGCTTCCCGTTCATAAGGTGGGAGATTTATTGAACAAGAAGATAAAAATAAGAAAATAGAGAAAAAATATAAAGTGCGCATACAAAATCCTCAGTGATTTTGTCCTAATAATAGATTTAAATAATTATCGGTCATTTATTGATCATGCGTTGATTATGTTCTTCGAAGGCATCTGCCAGCTTTTTATTGAAGCGAACCGGTTTGGCCAATGCATTGAAGAAAACTTCTGAGTCTCGGTTATTCAAACTCATAACTTCGTATTCATGAATGGTTTTTTCAGCATGTGTTAATGTACTGGTCAGGATAAAGTTACTAACTGTAGCTGTATTCATAGAAAATACCTTCCTTAGGTGTAATGTGAGAGCAATGTACGTCAAAATGGTGTATTTTCCAATTTTTAAGATGACAAAAATTGCATTTATCTTTTCAAGCCAAGGTTTTCTTGTGTCGTTTCATCTGATTTCTAACCCTGCAATTCCCCCAATTTCTGCTCAATCTGCTGTTGAAAATATTCCGCACGAGTTAATAAGACGGCTATTATTTTCACATCACAATGTTCGCTTTTTTCAATCCGCAGGCAGACACGTATTCCTTGCTGATATTGCATCAGTGCAAAAGCGCCTTTCATACGATGGGCGTGATGCACAACTTTTTCATGACATTGCTGGTTTTCCTGTTGTTGCAATTCTGCAATATCTTCCGACATCCCTTGCTGTATTGCGCTGAGTAATTGGCGTTCTACAGCCATATCTTGTTGAGACAACGCTTGAATCTCATCGAATTTTAACGTTGTTTTGTCATTGATTTGCCGGTAATAACGGGTAATTTCTGCCAGCAATTTGCTTTGCACCAATGGCTTAATTAATACACCATTCATTCCCGCTTCCAAACAACGAGCCTGTTCGGTAGAAAATGCGTTCGCAGTGCATCCCAGAATAATAAATGGCGGTAATTGCCGTAATCGCTCATGTTTTCTCAGCAACTGAGCCAGTTCGTAACCGTTCATCACCGGCATCTGGCAATCTGTCAGCACGATATCGAAATAGCCCTCTTCCACCAGATTCATGGCCTGTTCACCGCTTTCAGCGAGCGCAATACGATGGCCCGATGACGCTAACTGTAATGACAACACCTGTAAATTGGCAGGTAAATCATCAACCACTAAGATATTCAAAGATTCATGAAGTTCCGTCTCAATATTTTCGGTTTTTTCACTTATCGCCTCCTTTTCAATAACACTGCGCGTAAGCGGTAACATCACGGTAACCTGTGCGCCACCATTGGGCGCACCCGTGATTTTCAGATTGCCGCCCATTAATTCAACTAACTGTACAGAGATAGGTAATCCCAACCCCGTACCAGTTTTACCACCATTATTTTGTGTCACCTGTACATAGGGTAGCAAAACCGCTTCATACATGGTTTCTGGAATGCCGCAACCAGTATCAGCAACCACCAGCGTAATTTCATCTTGGTGACTCTCTGGAATAGGCTGATAGTTGGCGCTGATCTGTACACCACCCTGTTCGGTAAATTTAATAGCATTGCCCAACAGGTTGTTGATGACTTGAGTTACGCGTGTTGCGTCCAGTAGATGATAATATTCAGACGGCAAATCAAATTGATAGGTGAAGAATAACTCTTTTTCCTTTGCCCGATGGCTAAAAGTTGCCACACAATTTTCCAGAATCACCTGCAATGATTCCGGCTTGAGATTCAGCACCATCCGCCCAGATTCTATCTTGGAGAAATCCAGCACATCACCGATGATTCCTTGCAAGGATATGGCAGCCTGCCAAGCGATATGTAATGGCGTGGATGGCTGAGTTTGCTTTTTTACCTCCAGATCAAGAATACCGATAATGGCTTGTAGCGGAGTGCGGATCTCATGGCTCATGTGGGCCAGAAAATCTGATTTCTCCAGGCTGGCGAGTTCCGCCTTATCACGTTCCTGGCGTAGTTCTTGCGCCAACAATTTACGTTCGGTCACATCAAACCAGCCACCAATGATTCCCTGAACAACGCCTTCAGTATTGCTATAACTTTCGAGCCACAAATAAACGTCTTTATCCTGTCCTTGAATAACAATGTTGCGATCAGAAAAATGG
Source organism: Photorhabdus sp. RM71S (assembly GCF_042879355.1). Classification (NCBI taxonomy): domain Bacteria; kingdom Pseudomonadati; phylum Pseudomonadota; class Gammaproteobacteria; order Enterobacterales; family Morganellaceae; genus Photorhabdus; species Photorhabdus sp. RM71S. Next base: position 104,236 of record NZ_JBHFKV010000007.1, read on the forward strand.
ACAGGAGCACCTTCCAAACAGCGTAGAAAAATTAGACTGATCTCTTGCTCATCGACCGGTTTTAAAAAGCATAGGGAAAAAAGACTACGGCCAATCACCTCAGATCCAACAGAACCCATTTCATGCTGGAAATAGAGGTTAGCCGCCGTGATACACATGGTGGGATCGCAGACAAACATGGGCGTAGGCATGTTATTAAAGAGTGTTTCCCAGTACGCCAACAAATTCTGTAAGTTGCTTTCCGCGGTTTTACGTCGTTTGATCTGATGAGCAAGATAACTGCCCCAAAAAATTGAACTTAGCGCAATCACAAATAACGCCCCTCCCCACAACTTTACCCAAGGCGAAATGTTATTATCGTCATAGGAAGCGACATTCCCCATCGATAACCACTTCAACCGTAATACCCGCAGTTCATTTGGTGGCAGTGCATCAATGCTTTTATTTAATATGTCCACCAGTTGAGGATAGGCCGGTATGATGGCGTATTGTTCCGGTTGCAATGAGCCCTTAAAGGACTGAATAGAAATATTGGCGCCATAATGGCTTGCTTGTAGATAATCCGCACTGATCAGGCTATCAAAAGTGGCATCTGCCGCCCCGGCCAGCACCATATCGATACCTTGTGTCACGCTGTCAACTTCCACGACGAAAATATCTGGATACTGCTTCAATAGCGACGAAAGTGCATGACCACGCTGAATCGCCACCCGATGGTGTTTAAGTTGTTCAAACTCATTGGGGGTATTGCGCTCATTGCGGGTGATCATCACCCATTCCACGGTACCATAGGGATGGCTGAAAGAGAGCCAACGGCTACGTTCGGGTGTGTTGATCATAGAGGTCATTTGCGCTTCGCCATTTTCTAACAACTTTTTAATGCCGATTGCGCCATCTGTTGGCATAAAATTAAAGGTGATGCCACTTTTTTCTCCCAGTAGACGCAAAATGTCCACATCCAGCCCAGTGATTTGACCGTTTTTATCCAGAAAGGAATAAGGTGGCGCAGTACGAGTCAGTGCCACATTGACGACAGGATTTTTTTTAATCCAAGCTTTTTCCTGAGCTGAAAAGATTGTAGCGTCATTATTACTGCCCAATGCCAGCCCAGAAATCCAACGTTCGTAAACTTTATTTCTGATAGCATGAGGAATGGATGTCAGAATCAGATTTACTGCTTCAACCATGCCATCACCGTTGTGACCGAGAAAGTCATACCGTTCCCCCAACGAGATATCCCGGCGGTAGGTCAACCCGGTAAATGGACGAAAAGCCAGCAAATAGGCAATCTGACTTTGCCCGTCCAGATAGGCATCCATTTCGCCATCCACGACTGCCTGTATCCCCTCCTGCTGATCCTTCGCCACCAAAATGCTATGGTAATGTTTACGTAATTGCTTAATGACATTTGGATCACTGCTTGGTGCTGCCATAATATTCATTTTGGCAAATGGCATATTCACTTGTTCTTTGCGCATAATTAGTGCGAGGGGTTGTACCAGAATCGGGTAAGTGTCATTTGCTTCATTTCCTGATTGTGATGAAGCGGAATTTGATAACAGTTGGATATCTCCATGTTGCAGAGCTTTATAAGCTGATTCCCAGTTGCCAAACAGCCGTACCTCTACCGGTCTTTTCAGCACAGTTTCGATCAAGCGCAGATAATCAGCATAAATCCCTTCCAACTTGCCGTCCCAACGATGGATCACCAATGGCGCGCCGATACAGCAGAGAATACCAACTTTTAATGCCGGAAAACGCGGGGGAAGCCCCCCCCCGTATTCTTTAACGGGAAAAGGCAGAAATTCTTGTGATTCTTGAGTGATGTTTGAATAAAACTCCACCGGTAGCCCATTTGCAGGTAGCTTTTGCGCATTGCGGTATTCAAACAGGTTGAGGCTCCAGCCAGATAGCGGTAACAGCAATACCAATATGGCAAACCATCGCCATGCTTTGCACCGGCACTTCATGGTTTACAGCCCCAATCCAATCTGATGCAAATAATTATAAAGCGCTGCTTCGCTATCTAACCCGAGCTTTTTCATTGCGCTAATTTTTTGGGCGCTGATCGTCTGCTTAGTACGGTATAAACGCGCAGCAATATCATTCACACTCAACCCTTGTCCCAACAGTTTAATCACTTCCAACTCTTTGCTGGTTAGCGTTTTTACAACTTCTTCGTCCGGTGATTCGAGAAATTGCTCACTTAGATAGGGTTCATAACGTCCGGTTGTACTGTACAACCCTTTTACCAGTTCATGGGATAAACTGTTTTTGTTCAAAATCGCTTTCACTTTGTAGTCAATCAATGAAGCTATTATTTTTCGGTCGCTGATCATCGTAATCACCACAATCGGCAAATTCGGATACTGTTCCCGTATTCGGCTAATCATCCTCAGACCGTCGATCTGGTTATTACCCGGCATAATGAAATCCGTAATCAGCATATCCGCTTCTTTTTCCTCCAGCAGAGAAAAAAGTGAAGTAACATCATGGGCTTCCCCCACAATCTGGTAATTCTCCGGCAATGTTGCCAGTATCGTACGTAGTCCTAATAAAAATACCGGATGATCGTCGGCAATAATGACTCGTCTGGGCATAGGTTATTTCTCCAGATTATTGACTATTTTTTATTTACTATTTATTTCACGTATCGTTCCTTCAATAAAACCGGCATCTTCTCCTACATGGATGATTAAGGCGATAAGGACGGGGTTAAATTCGCCTTTACCATCGGCAATCCGAACTTTTAATGTCTGTGGTATTTGCGAGACTGAATTTTTAAGCTGTTCGATTTTATGCCGATCTTCCTGATGTACCCAAGCCATCAACTGCGACCAAGAGACGGGCGCTTTTCCGCACCGCATCCAGGCAGCACCATTATGATGCCAGTACAAATGTCCGTTGGCACTTAACCGAAAGCAATTAATCTGTTCTTGATCCAGCATGGCTCTCATTAACAGAAAACGCGCTTTATGCCGATGTAATGCATTGATTATGTTAGATAAATAGCTACAGCATAACAACGCGGGTAAAGTGAACGCTGTACTGTACCAAGCCGCTATCTGCACATTTTGTTGGAGATTGGTTAACGGGGATGAGAATGGGCCAAGACCAAAAATGGTGGCACTCACGATCCCCACCGTACATAGGGATAAAAAGCTGCTTAATACCAGCAGATTACCGATGAGTGCCAGCAGCATCGGCAAACTAAAGGAAAACAGCAGTGCGATACCTTGCCAGTGTATTTTCCCGGCTTCCGGTGGTGGACTGATGAACAATGCTGTCATGGCAAATAGGGCCACCAGCCATAAGCCATGGATTTTCCAGTTCCCAACCCCATTTTTCTCGTGGGTGATGTAGTGGATAACAAACAATGTCAGTGGTAGATAACTCAACACTGAGCCTACGACAATCGGTAATGAAACTGATATGTCGGTAGGATAACCAAATAGATGAAGTATCCATTTCGCGATAAATCGCTCAATGATTCCACTTAACGAACAGAGTACGGTCAGGTTAATGATGTCCCTTGTCCGTTTCGGCGCCCACATGACACCGTAAAAAAACTGCCAGATCAGCGCTGTTGTTACCAGCATCATCATATTGATGCTGGAAAAGGTCAGCGATACATTTACTGGCCTGCCATACCACTGACTGGCAGTCAGCGAAATCAAGGTACCCGTGATTAACCAGACAGGCCAGTACCGTGGCGCCCTGGCGCAAAAAATGCCTTGTAACAAGCCTGCCGGAAACCACACCAGTGATGACAGACTCCATACATCCCGTACCTGTAGGTTTAACAGTGCCAGCGCGAAATTGACCAATGTAAAGATAAACCAGAAGATCACTATCTTTTTCATTTTCATCGGGATCTCATTTCGTAACACTGATGTTACATTGTAAGATAATAATAGCAGAGATAAGCGTTTACTACCCTTAGTTGATAATATTATATAGTTATAATTTCTTTTGGTCTGATCGTAACTGTATTTGGCCGTCTATAACATCTATCCAGACATCCTGATTGACTGGCACATCACCTAATAGCAATTGATCTGATAACAACGGCAGGACAAACTGTGTTAACAGGTTGTCAATTTCACGTGCCCCACTTTCCGCGATTCGACACCCTTCAGCGATAAAATCCACCAGCGTGTCGCTATAGTGCAATTCACATTGGGTTGATTGACGATAGCGTGTGACAATTTTATTCAGCTTATGGCGGACAATGGCATGCAGAACTTCGCCATGTACCGGCAGATAAGGAATAACCTGCAAACGGCCTAAAAATGCTGGCGTAAATATGCGTTGCAGCTCTGGCCGGATAATCTCCTGAATATCTCCCAGGGTGGCCGTGCGGTTTTCCCCCTGCTCTTTTACTCCGTGCATTGCGGCCCGCATTACCAAATCTGATGCCGCATTCGTGGTCAGGATGATCAACGTATTACGAAAGTTAATCTGTTGCCCCTCGGCATCTTCCATCATGCCTTTATCGAACACTTGAAAGAACAACTCCAGTACATCGGGGTGAGCTTTCTCCACTTCATCAAGTAGCACCACGCTGTAAGGTTGACGCCGAACCGCTTCGGTCAATACACCACCTTGTCCATAACCGACATAGCCCGGAGGAGAACCTTTCAGGCCAGAAACCGAATGGGCTTCCTGATATTCCGACATGTTAATCGTGATCAGATGATGCTCACCGCCATACAACTCATGAGCTAGCGCTAAGGCGGTCTCGGTTTTCCCTACACCGGAGGGGCCTGCGAGCATAAATACTCCGGTAGGTTTGACCGGATCGGCCAGTTGTGCTTTAGCAATCCGAATTTGACGCGCTATCTGGCTGAGCGCATGATCTTGCCCGATAACCCGTTGGCCGAGGCGGGTTTCTAACTGACGCAACACATCACGCTCATTTTCGACCATTCGACCAAGGGGTATCCCTGTCCAACCGGAAACAATGTCCGCTACACAGGCGGCATCAACACAATCAAAGACATAAGCGTGCTGATGATGGCGCTGATGCAGTTCTGCACGTAACACAGGTAGCCGTTCGTCGTGTTCTTTACAGGCGAGGATGTCATTAACCAACTGACGTTGAGCATGATATTCCGGCAAAATTGCTTCTAGTGATGCCTGCAATTCAGCCTGACGCTGCGCCAATTTCTGTAGCTGAGTTTCATGGCCGCCTTCACGTAACAATGCTTCCTGTTCGCTAGCAATGTTTGTCAGCATGGCACGCAGATCTTCAATCGGCGCTGGTTCGTCAGTCTGTGAAACGGCAACGCGGGCACAGGCGCTATCTAACAGGCTAACCGATTTATCCGGCAACTGACGTCCAATGATATAACGGTTGGCTAACGTAACGGCTGCCGTGACCGCCTCTGCAAGTACTTTGACGCCATGATGTTTTTCCATTGCAGGTGTCATGGCGCGCAACATGGCGATTGCCAGTTCTAGCGAAGGTTCTTCGACTTTGATCAACTGGAAACGACGTGCTAACGCTGCGTCTTTTTCAAAGTACTTCTTATATTCAGACCAGGTAGTTGCCGCAATCGCCCGTAACTCACCCCGTGACAGCGCGGGCTTCAACAGATTAGCTGCATCATTTTGCCCGGCTTGGCCGCCTGCGCCAATCAGCGTATGCGCTTCATCGATAAACAGAATCACGGGTGTAGGATATCCTTTCACTTCATCCAATAATTTTTGCAGACGGCTTTCAAACTCACCTTTTACGCTAGCACCCGCTTGTAGCAACCCCATATCCAGCGTAAATAGTTCAGCCTGTGCCAAAACTTTCGGTACACGGCCATCAACAATCCGCTGAGCAAGCCCCTCGATCAGCGCGGTTTTGCCGACACCCGCTTCACCGGTTAACAACGGGTTGTTTTGGCGACGGCGTAACAGCACGTCAATCAACTGGCGAATCTCCCGCTCACGCCCTAAAACCGGATCGAGTTTGTTATCACGTGCTGCCTGTGTCAGGTGATGCGTGTATTGTGCCAGCGCAGATTGAGTATTATCTCCGACAGGCGTTGTAGTTTGTTGCGGTTTCGGATGTGCTTGTGTACGCAACCATTGTTCTATCCCATCAGTGTTACCCTGTAACGCTTGTTGTAGTTCTGAGGTCAGCGAATGGTGCAGTGACGGATTCATGATCAGTGCCACAATCAACGCCTGAGCGGTAATCTGTGATGCGCCCCAATGAGTACTGGCGTACATCCAAGTCTGTTCCATCCATTCAGTTAGGCTGGTCGCCAGTACTGGCGAGCGATGATTACCACTGCGCAATAGTGTCAGTGATCTCTGGCAGGCATTCAGCAACGTCATGGCATCAATCCCGCCGTGGCGACACACTTGTTCCATCGTCGGAAGCTGTTTTTCAAACAAAGCCAATAGCAGGTGTTCAATTTCCACTTCATGATGGGTGCGCCGTACTGCCAGATTAGCGGCCTCATCAAGGCACTGACGCGCTTCTATCGTTAATTTACTCACGATCTGTTTAAGATAATTACTCACTTTTAGGTTTCCTTAATTCGTTCCAATGGGTGGTGATCTGTGATGGCAAAGTAGAAAGGGTCCCTTTTGCCACTGTTGGTTCACTTAAATTTAACAACTGGCTATCCAGTCGGTTGCGTTGTTCCAACAACGCCGTTTGTTGTTGCTGATGTTGCTGCCATTGCTGATACAGTGTTGAAACAGCTTTGCTTCCGCTGACTTGATAGCGCACAGTGATGTTATTGATACCCAGAGCGCTTAATTCATCGCGTCGCTGTTGGAACGCTTGTGCTGCCAGTGTCAGTTCACCGCGGGAAAAAACGTGCATAAATTGCAGCAAACCATCGGGGCCAACGTAACTTTTGCTTAATGTAAAGCGAGGAAAATAGACATCAATTTGGACTTTACCGCATGTTCCTGGGCTCCAATGCAGCGTCATGCTGTCATTGAAATTCATACTTTTAAGCTGCTGTACGCCATCATCACAACTCAACGTCACTGAACTTCCTATTGGCAATACCTTTGCCCCTTGGTTAGCAGTCGCCGGTTGACTGACAATCGTCACTTCCGCCGATGGTTTCTGTTCTTGTTCCGGTTCCTGTTGTGCCGTCGCCAGTTGTTGCCCGCTTTCCAGTAAGGCGAGTTTCTCTTGCAGGCGACGGCGAATATCCGATGTCGCTGAAAGTAGGTCATTCGGTTGAATAAGGTTATTAATATAGAAAATGAAATCATCGCTAAACGGAAAGAGCACATCTTCCATTTCCTGACGCTTAATCCCTTCGGGACGAATATCCAGAGCATACTCTGCGGTATCCCGTACAAATGCGTTACTGTATTCATACAAACGCGCGTTCAATTCCCGACCATCAAACAGTTCTTGTCTGCTCAATTTTTCCATCGGCCAAATCACTTTGCTTTCCCACTGGGTTTGCAAGCGGCTGGCGGCACTTAAGAAGGCGTAACGTAGTACCAGATGAGCATCGCCCTGATAGAGCCGCCATAAGGTTTCATTTACTCCTGCGTCTTGCTTGCTTTCGGTTTCATGGCGCCACAAGGTGAAACGGTTAAACAATGCGCGTAAACCGTTATCATTCAACTCTCCTTTCTCATTACTTAGCGCATTTTTAACCAATACCTCGGTTTCCATATCACTAAGCAACTCGCGTTGGCTATTTAACTGCACTGCTTGCCGGTAGGCGCGATAGCGCGTCAGCGCAGTGTCATCCAGTCGTACCGAGATCTGCGGTGAAATACCAAGCCATGACATGATGCGCTGGCGTAAAGAGAGGTTACCTAGCGAAACTCGTTGCATCACACTACTTTTTTGCACATAACCATGCAGTTGCCATAAGCGCTGCTGTGCCTGCAACCAGGACTGCTGATCCGCCTTTTCTACCGTGGATAAATCATGTTCTAACTGGGTCAGAAAGGCGATATAGGGACTGCCATATTGACCTGCTGCTAATACCAACGCTTGCCAGTTTTTCTTGCCTCGTACTAATGTTTCTCCTTGAGGCATAGCCTGAGCAAATGCTAACCACTCTGATTGGCGCTGATTTTGATACTGTTGATAGAATGAGCGCTGTAAAGGAGCAAAAAATTCCGAGTTGTTAAGAGCTTGTGCTAGTTCCCCCAAAGTTGCCTGAATATCTTGCTCGCCGGTTTGGGTATAAACACCACGGATACGTGCGTTAATTGTGGCCGTATCATCGTTGGCGAGCGGCCAGAAATCAGCCAGTGTCAGCGAACGTGTTCCTGCCGGTTGTTCGTCAGCTAACAGCCATTGCCAGTTATTGTTATCTTGCAGTAGTGTCTGCAAGACATTTCGCCACTGATCAAATTCTTGCTGTGCGTTGCCTTGACGATATTGCGCCAGACGGAGTGCGACGCGTTGTTCTGCTGATAAAGGATCATTTCCACCACTTAATAGTGAGGCTGAATAAGCAGGCATATGCTGTAACGTTTCCAGCGTAGCGCCATGCACCATTGCCTGTTCAGTGTTAATAAAGCGTGCCCAGTGTAAAGCCAACTGTTGTTTTTGTGGTGCTCCCGCGTTACGGAAGCGTGCTAGCAAGTGTGTCGCTACCGATTCCGGGTTGAATGCGTCAACAGGTGCTTGTTGTTGGTACTGCCGCGCCATCCGTTGTTCCAGCGTATGGCTGACTGGATAAAAAAGCAGAGGTGACAGAGTTTCCTGTGACCAATACTCAACTTGTTGATAGCGCAAGTAACTCCGTTCAAGGGGGTCTACTTCATGGATATTTTCAAGTTGCTTAACACCACGCCAGGTCGTCATCAATGCGTTGCCTGCGCCACACACCAGCATCAAAATCAATAGGCTAACCAATACGCGTTTGGTTAATGTCCGCCAGCCGGTCAGCAGTACGCTATTATTACGTTTAACTTGATCAGGCAGAGATTCTCCCAGCAAACGGTGGCTGAAAACGCCAGCGGTTTGATGCTCGGCAGTAAAAAACATGCCACGCAACAGACCATGCTCCAGATAATGGTCTCGGTCAAACAGTGCATTCAAGTAACAATCCAGTGCAGGTTGCAGTTGAGCTACCGTTTCTGGTAACGCTAAGATTTCCGCATTGGGTTGCTGCCGTTGTTGATTGAGCAACTTAAAGCGCATCATTTTCAACGTGTTGACAATGGTGCTCATACTCTTATCCAGCACGTCGGTAACATTACCCACTGTATGATGCTCGATAAAATCGCCAAGCAATTCAGTACGTTGTTCTACTGACAGTTGGGCGCACCAATGGTCAAACCCCGGCAATGTTTCACTATGAGTAAGGATCAACCAGATTGGCAAACGGCGTTCCAGACGTATCTGTAATGGTTCCAACTGCGCACGTACCTGACGTGCAGCGATATAGAGCGCTCGATTGTCGCTGTTGAGCAACTGTTCCACTGACAAGCAAACGAGTACGCCAGCAGGTTTTCGGACCTGGGCGATCCAGCTTATTAGACACAACCAGGCTTGCCGGTACAGGGATTGACCTTCGGTATAACGGCCGGAAACGACCATGTACATTGCCCGGCGGAAGAACCACCAGCGACAGGTAAAGGTGTTTTCTGTCAGAGACGGTAGATTTTTCCCCGTCATGGGTGCCACATTGCAGCGTGTTAACAACTTCTGTTTACCATTGCCCCGTTCGCCTACCACCAGAAACCACGGTGGAACAGGGCCGTTACGGTGTAATAATGAACGGAATCGACGCCAACTTTGTAAATATCCTCCCTGCCACCAGTGCTGATAGAGTAAATATTCCAGACGGTTATTTCCTTTCCGCCAGAATTTATTTATCCAGAGCAGTTTATTCATTATTTGCGGCATGAATGTAATTGCCCCACGCAGCAATAATAACAGCAGGAGTAGGAAAATAAATAATAACAAGCCACCTATTGTCGGCCATGAGAATGCCACCGCAATAGTTAAACTGAGTAATAAAAGGATAACCATCACGCTAAGCCAGCCAATGGCATAAAGTAATTTTTTCATGTTTAATTTCCGAGTTTATCGGCCAATGCTTAATAAATAGACAGTGATGAAAATATAAATTAATATAATAGATGATATGAATAATATTAATTTTCTGCGCCATTTATTATTGGAACACTTATTTTTCAACTTATTATCGTATCTATTCATTAATCGGTGATTTTCTAAAGAGAGATAACCACGCAACGTATCAGGAAGATTATCTAATTCTTGCTGGATAATATTGTGTAATTCCAAATTATCGCGTTTGCCATAACGACCATAAAATCCGGCAAGCAGGCAAAAAACATAGACCAATCGAACCGGATAATTATCCGGTACTAATGCAGCAAGACGATCAAAAAACGTATTTCCGCCCAGTTCGGCATCATAAAGCTCAGCCTGCAATGATGATTGGCGCCAAACACTCAATTCTTTCTGACCTGCGCACAGAATGGCTTCGTCTGCCCAAACCACCACGGCGAAATTTGCTTCTTCGATATCTTGCGCCCCATAACCCTGCAAACGCGCCCTATTCTGCGCTTGTGTCAATTCAGCTAATACGGTTTGCCGCAGTGTTTCCGCTTGATTCACCTGCTGCTGGATCATGCGCAATACGCAAGTGAATACTGGAATATAACAATCCAATAACTGCATCATGATGTTCTCACTATAACGATTTCTGTTTGTAAATCGTCTGGCGCATCTGCCCAGTGCACTGCCACACGTTTGCTCTCTTCTACCTGCCGCCACAATGCACCGCGGTTTTCTACCCGGAAATAGCAGGTATTTGCTCGGTTAGGTAAACCATGTGGCGCTATTTCCTGGTAGTACAGACGTACACCGGGCAAAGCGCGGTTAATAATGTTGTCGATCTGTTCTGCCGCCGCCAGTTTAATTAAGCGATCATCAGGAATTTCACGCTCGCGATGGGTAAAGCTGTCAGAACGCAGCACCAAATAGAGCCGTTGCTGTTCATTGCTCCCCGTTGTATTGAAGGTTGCATGATAATAACCACGGCTTTCCTGTTGCAGAGGGATCACGGTATTGGGTTCCAGCACCAGTGCATTAAGCAAATCGGCAATTGTCCTTTCACAACTATCAAGAGTTAGCGCCAGATCCAGATGTTGATATTTCTCCAGTACTTCTTCCTGCCCGTTCCATTGACCTAAAAAGGAGCAACGATCGGTAAAACAGGAAAGCTCGCTGATCAGTTGGCGCAATAGCCCAAAAATCTGTAAGGGATGAACATCTTTCGCTTCCTGAAAATGGTGCAACTGTACGACATAGCGTGCCAGAGTTCGTAATGTCAGCAATAATGTGCTTTTTTCTTGGGTATAAATTTCCCCTTCCAGTGTTTGCGGGCGTTTCAACTCTTCCAATTGATGGACGCGCCCGGTTAACTCCTGACACAGTTGATCAATGCGCTGGCCCAGTGGTGGCACAGCATAGAGCGTCAAACATGGCGGTAGATAGCGATTATCCAGCGCAATACCATCACTGGTGCAATGCAGTTGGCCAACCGGTAATAATGTATAACCTGTTGCCTGAGCAATCTCATCGTGTAGGAAAAAACGTAAGTTATAGGTCAGTTGTTGCACTTCTGCTTCCGGCCCCTCGCCAAAAGCATCCCGCATACGCTGTTCTTGCGGCCATGTTACCCAACGGCTGGTGATATTACCGACACCGTTGGCATCCGTGATGCCGGTGACGTTACTCTGATTGTGGCTGAACATACGCAGGCCAACATAGATGCGCTGCGGTTTGTCACGTACCGGCCAGCAATCCCGCAATGATCGGGCACTGAGTACGCCATTGACATCACAATCCACGTAACAACCATCGGGAAAAATAAACGCGGCGTGATGAACACTCAGTATTTCATCACTTAGTGCGGCCAGATTGAATGCGAGTTTCACCACACCAAAAGCATAAGGCTGTGTCAGTAACTGATAACGTCCTTGCCAGTATTCATGTTGCAATTCATGGGTTTGAAAGTGCTGTGGTTGTAAATATAATCCTGAATACCAATATATCGGTTTATGTTCAAACATGGGTTACTTCCTTAACACACTTTCGTTACTGCTGGATTCTGTCGTTTGCCCGGGGAAAACCACCTCATCTCCGGTGTTGCCTGCGGAGAAATCACTGCGGGTAATGGCGTAACGTCCTAGCGTCAGATTAATGCGCATGGGAACAAATTCAGCGCTCCAGGCGCTATTCCACCAACCGTGTTGCTCAAGGCGCAGCGGCAGTGATAATACTCGTGTATGAGTACTATCTGGCATCGGGTAGTAACCGGCAATTAATGCGATATAACGCGCCTGTTCCGCTCTATCGATGTGTAAAGATACCGATTGCCCCGGCATCATCACGTAATTATCCAACTGTAATATTTGCTCTGTTGCACCGGTGCCGGCAAATAAATTGCGTAATAACACCGGATTAGCCAGTAATTTATCTAATTGCTCACGTTTCTCTGCTTGAGCAATTAATATTGTGCAACTGTTCGACATATTATTAAAAACATTCAGTTGCGGAACCGCAGTTATTTTTAAACGAATGGCATTGCTGGCATAAACTGGTTTGGCTTGTTCAATTGCCTGTAAGCGTTTTTCATCGTTGGAGATAGAATGACTGCAACCACTTATTACGAGAATTACTGTCAATATTAAAAAACGGCGTTTAATGACGCTATAAAAATTTATGTTATTCATTTTGCTCTCTATTTATTTCTGGTCCTTTCATCACGCGCATAATTTCTTGTAGCGCGGAGGTATTTTCTGACATCATTTCTTCCAGCCATTCGGCCATGCCCATATTTGCCCAACGCGCTGCACGTTCAATTAAATAGGGCACCGGACTGGTAGGTTCATTTTGACGAAAGTAATTGGCGATATTGATCATTTGTCCTATAGCGATAGTGCGCATTTCATGGTGCGCCCGATCTTCTGTTAAAAAAGTCGTATTCATGCCGTTTGGCGCATCTTCCCCTGACGCTATTGCTTCATTGCGATTGCTGGATTCTTGGCTTGATCCCGGTGCCGCCATTTCACGAAATCGTTCGATTAAGGCCACCAGATCTTGCAATCGCTGCGTACTGGCACTCATGCTGTTACCGGTATCAGGCAATAGTTCCACCATGATTTTTTGCAGTTCTGCTAATGCCTGACTAACCTGTTCAGCCTGCACTAGTAGTTGGTTAAATTGTTCGACTGGCGTAGCGCGAATACTACCGTCGCACTCAGCGATACCGAAATAGCCATCACTGATCAAAGCACTGCGTAATTCGCTGTTTACGGCAACGCGTTGTTCAAAATATTGCACTCGTTGCCAGACGCTTAAGCTCAATTTGCCATCATCGGTCAGTGTCAGATTGTCTAGTTGTTTCACCAATTGCTTATCCAACCAGCTTAACCGGCCAAGACGAGCATCTGCACTGTTTGTCTCTGTATCATCCAGCGGCGGGTAAAGTACCGGCCAAAAAGTTTCCAGTAGATGGGCAAGTAATGTGATACCACCGCTAATCCCTGCCAGACCATACAGTTCCCCTTGTGCTTGGGTTAACCAGCAGGCTATTTGCAAGTCTTTACTCTGTTTTTCCAGCACCTCTTGGCACAACGTTGAAACTCGCATCCAATCAGCCTGACGAGTTTCATAACCCCATGCGTCGTCCTGGAGAAAATCGTCGTCAGTTTCGCGTGCTGCGTTTATCTGTTCAAAAATAGGTTCGTATTCGATATCGCACCCCGCTGGTTTGTCAGCAGCAATGGGTTGTAAAAAACGCGCGATATCTGTTTGGGCTAAGTTCACAGTGGCTTCCATTTTAAGCAATAATCACCAACGGGTAGCCCGTGGTAATTGTGCCGCCATGTGCACACAGATCGCCGAGTCTGGCCGCAGGCCGTCCGCCAATCAATACCGTTGGGCTGCCCATGACAACTGTATCCGGCGGCCCGACGCACACCAGCATTGAGCCTATTGTCGCTGCGGGTAATCCACCAATCAGCACTGTCGGTACACCTGGCGGCATAATCGGTCCGCCTACATGTGGCACCGGCGGTACCGCAGGCGAGACCATTGGACAAATATGCATATCACCCACACGAGCGGCTGGCATTGGCATCATTGCTCTCCTGATAATGTGGCTTCATAGTACAGATAGTTTTTGCGTCCCTGATCTTGTGACGGTGGTAATTGCCTTAGTTGACCATGTGCCAGTTGAAAAAATTGCTCAACGTACTGCATTTGTCGTTCCGGTTGTTCGCCATAAATATGCAATATCAGGCACAACGTATCGGCTAATGCCGCCAGTGACTGCCACGGTTGTGGATAGACCGCTTCCAAACCCGGGGTGGTCATGCTGCCTTCACTCCAAAAAACGGAAAGCACCAGACATGAAATTGGATTATCGAACCCGACTGTTTGCGCCTGTTCGAACAGTTCATGACGCAACGGATCACCGCCATCAACCCGCCAGCGTCGCACTTGTTGCAATAACGCCCGTTGTCCTTGCATCAGATCACGTTCGTAAACGCGGGAGATAAATGTCAGTGCCAGTTCCAGAGCCTGAGTGTAAGGCAACATAAAAATGGTGTAGCACACTGCGTCTTGCCACAATATTTCTTTATTGAGCGCCGATAGATTCTGTTCATGTGCCGCGTGTTGTTGTAGTGCCAATTCCGCCTGTGGCGAAAGCTGGCAGTGTCGTAATTTAACCATGATTGCAAACTCTTATTATTCGTTGATCCTGCTATTAACCAATCTTGGTCAGAGTGCCTTTCACCATAGCAATGCCGGTCGCATCCACCTGAACAATGCCGCCTTTTAATTGTGCCATTGCACTACCTTCTACTTTTACCGTGGTTCCTGCTAGTTCCGCCATGCCACCGCTCTTCAACGCCAGTTTTCCTGATCCTTCTACGGTAACAGATGGCGCTTTGATGGTGATCCCGGCCGGGGTAATCGATAATGTGCTGGCACCGACTTTCAGTTCAATGCCCTGATTTGCCGTAATTGTGCATTGTTGACCTACATTGATTTTGGCGTTACCTCTGGATACCTCCAGCTCATAACTGCCTGCACTGACGGTGGTGGTAAAATTGCCACGATCCAGTGTTTGTTTTTTGTCACCTTTTTTCACCTCAGTTAAGGCGTTGCCTTCGCTCAAAATTAACGTGTCATTGCCCTTTTTAATTTGGGTATCGCGCTTTTCTTGGATTTCCCATAACACGTTGCGATCGATCTGCGCCGAAAAATCATTTTTCACTTTCAGGCGCATATCTTTTTGTGAGTGAAGCAAAATAAACTCTTCACCTTTCTTATCTTCAAAACAGAACTGATGTCCTTGCTCCACTGTGCCTTTTGCACTACTGCGCGTCGTAATCCCGCTTTGGGTTTTCTGCCCCGGTAGCGCGAATGGTGGCATCTTCACTCCGTTATAAACCGTTCCGGTCACCAGCGGGCTATCTGGGTCGCCATCAATAAAACTCACCAATACTTCACTGCCCACACGTGGCACAAATTGCGCACCAAACTTTGCGCCATTCCAGAACTGACTGACGCGTATCCAACAAGAACTGTCATCATTTTTTTTATGTTCTTTATCCCAGTGAAACTGGATTTTGATGCGTCCCTGTGTATCAGTATGGATCTCCTCTGACGTCGGCCCCACTACTAGCGCGGACAATACGCCGGAAATGTAGGGCCGCGTAACAGAAGGACGCGGGCGAAATGCTTTATTCGCCGGGAATAAGGTCACTTGAGACGAAAACAATAATTCGCCTCCCTCCAGGTTGTTTTCCGCTTTTAATCGCTGGTGGCCCACGGCATAACGGCCATCGGCACTGGCGTGCCCTTTCAGGGTAAACTGATGCCCTACTTGCAAACCGGGATAACTGTTAACGGCACGTGCGTAATAGGACTGTGATTCCCATTGTTCCATGCACAGCGTTGCCTGTACTTCCAGTTGATTACGCTCCTCCTGACGTCGATCATCATAGATAGAAAGCTTTGGATTGGTAGAATAGCCGCTGTTCGCTTTGGCACTGGCACTGATTGCCGCGGCACTTTTAACGTTATAGCCATTCATTTCCGCCGTACCTGGAATCAGTGTGCGATGAATATGCCAGGCGCGTAGCCCATAGCCCTGCTGATCACCCACTTTCGATTGATATGGCAATACCGCTAAAGGCGCGTTAATAAACGCAGAAGGATGATCTGCCAATACCAGCACATGACGCCCCTCTTCATGGCGAAAGAAATAGAAAATTCCAGCTTGTTCCAGTTGGCGTGTCACAAAGTCAAAATCTGATTCCTTGTATTGCATACAATATTCAAGCTTCGGATAACGGCTTTTTAGCGCCAGTTCAACGTCGTTAAACCCACGTTTACGGAAGATATCACATACCATATCCGGCACGCTGATGCGCTGATAGACACGTAAATTATGCGTTAATGTCAGCATTTTCAGCCAGGGTTCAATACGTGCCTGATAACAAAACTGGCCGTCGCTGAAACTTTGTTGCTGTAATTCAGTCAATATGCCATGCACAATGCGGTGATTCGGTGCTTCACCGAGACGAAATGCCAATGGCTTACCGATATGAGACTCCAGCTTATCCCAGTCCGCGTTGGAATAGAGCTGAGCAGAAAATGAATAAGGCCGCGACAGGTGCTCTTCACCCTCTATTTTGCTCAGTGCCACAATGTCTGACAGGCTACCGATAACCTGTAAAAAACGATTCTTTTGCCCTAACAGCATTTTTTTATTACCTGTATTCTTGTTTAATCCGCGTAGGGGCCTGTACATTCAGCCAGATAGATATGCTGAATATTGCTCTCGCCAGTATTGCCCAAACAACCATCCCACCCCAGTTGACGGCTACCATTTAATATATTGTCTTGCCCACTATGCTGTACCAACAATTCCAGTGAAAACGAGAGCAACGGCCCGGCAAATTGCCATACCCATTGTGTCAGTTTGCGATATTGTTCATTTCCCGGCATAAAGGCGGCACGCTGCCGAGCGGCAAACGGCCCTAACTCAATATGAAATCCTGATTGAATATCCCAATAAGCGCGACCCAACATCGGGTTATCGCCTAGCAAACTGCGACCTAAACAGCAACAGTGCGCCTGTTCAACATATTGCCAGCGCCCTTTAAAGGGCTGGATGTTGACCGCCATACCAAATTCCCGCTGCAACAAATGTTGCAAATTCACCATTGAACGGACCGGTGTTGCCAGCAATCCGACACAAGCGGGATGAGAGCGCTCTATTTTGTTCTCCATCAATTGGCCGGCAACTGCCGGAATGACAGCCGGTAAAGCCCGATGGGTTTGTAACTCTGCATGGTTTTGCAATTCGGCATTGATATATAACCGATATTTCTGCCATGCCTGAAAACGCAGGCTAAGCAGGCGGTGAGTAAAAATATCAATAAATGCCTGAGCCGATTCGTCGCCATAGCGGTAACGCCTATCAATCAGCCACTCGGTATAACGCAACGGTAATGCGCCAAGGGTTCCTAATAGACCAAAGTGATGTACCGCCATGCGATACTGCTCATCCCCCTCTTGCGGTGGTAATAGCGACTCGACTTCCCTTTCCGGCGCATCTAATGTCAGTGCAGAGCTGAATTGCACCACATCATCAGGGATGATTATCGCGTCTTCACGTTGGCGACAACGTTTAAGCAAACGACGTACATTTTGATAAAAACGGCCGCCAGCTAAACGCATCTTATTTTCTAAAGCCATGTCACTCTCCCACTGCGACGCGGCCAACGGTGAGTGCTGTTATTAAGCGTCTCTAACTGTGTTACGGTCTGCGTGAAGCTGTTAATCGGCGCATACATGGCAATAAAACGCTCTAGCAGGCTGCAAAACAGATAAAAATCAACAAACTCGCCTGCTTGCGCCTGAAATGTCAATGTCACTTCCAGCCCACGCGCCAGAGAATGGGGATCGGCGGGATTTAGGCGTGCGCTCACCGGCGCAATAGCAATCTGCTGTAGTTGTGCAATCAACCGCGATATGGCTGGATCGCCAAGCAAGTTGTAGAGTTCTAGCGCCTCTTTTAAGTGCTGAACACCCTGTGGACCACTCAGTAACATTTGGTTTAAATTGAGTTGCGATACCAATCGCCAGTTCAATGCACTATTGGGTTGTGGACGCACTGGCAATCGGGGACGGATCAATCCCAGAATTTTTACCCCCGGCAGCGCGCTTTCTGATTCGAAATCGCCATCAGGATGGCCGTTACTCAACTGTCGCGGTATATCGCGGTTAGTGCAGGTCAAACTCAGGCTCACCACATCGGTTTCGGGTTTCAGATGTTCACCACTGCTATCAGAAAAACCGATGAACATATTCATTCCCAGATCGTTATGTCTGAGTGAGGGACGTGACGTTGCCTGCCAAAATAATGGGAGCTGTTCGTCAGACTGTGTATGTTCAATACCAAATAACGACGGCACTGGTTTGGAACTTAATTGTTCCTGTTGACGGCTGACAATCTCGACCTGATCGATGGTATAGACTTCCATACTTTGTGGGCGACGAGCATCCGGTTGAACCAGATATTCATGCTCTGTTTCCAGCGGAATAATGGGTTCCGCCTGATGAGAAAACAGATTAATTATCGGCACGCAATTTAGCCGGAAGGTTTCATTGCTGACTTTATCACTCATACGTTCAATACGGCGCAATGCAACACAATCCTTAAGCTGGAAACGGTATTGCAGCTTGCCTGATGAACGGGTGATCAAACCGGCATCCGGTAACGGAATATCCAGGAATAAAAACTTTTCTGGGAAACTGAAATAATCACGAAATAAGTGATGAATCGGGTTTATTAATAAATCATCGGCACATAAGTTATCTTGCGGATCAAAGCCCACTACCTGAACACCCCGGTTATTCAGGTTGAATGTACGCTCGCCTAACCGACATTCCAGTTGCTTAACTTGCGCTGACAACAATTCATACAAACTATGGGTCAGCACTGGTGCGCCATGTAAATACAACCGGATATGTTGCGCCTGAAAGCTGGCGCCCGGCCACAGGGTAAAACTTAGCGTTAAGATAAAGTCCCGATCGTAAGGGTCTGGTATCAGTTCTGCATGCGTTAAATCCAATGGCAACATCTCCAGCGGATATACCGTGCGGAAACGACAGGTCACATCGCCTACCGGTTGAGAAATCAACGGGGTATGCCGCGCTACCGTCATCATCCCAGTCACACCGGATGCTAATGGGTCCTGTTGAAACTGCACCAACGATACCGACGGTACCTGACGTAGAAACTGTGGCGCTAATACCTCCAACATGGCGTTGCTAAGTTCCGGCATATCTTCATCAATCCGCTGATGGATTTTTGCCGTCAGGAATGCAAAAGATTCCACCAGGCGTTCTACATGCGGATCTTCTGAAACACCTTCTGCGAACCCAAGACGTTTAGCAATTTTAGGAAAACGCTGAGAGAAAGCAGCGCCATATTGCCTTAAATAACCCAATTCCCGGTTATAATAAGTCAGTATTTTTTGTGGTAATAACATCATCTTGTTATTTATCCCATGAAATTGAGTAGGTATATGCGGTACTGTTCCATGAGATAGAAAACACCACTTGTTCGTTGAAGAAAATTCCCTTCACCCAGAAGGTAATATTCTCCGGCGTATTTTTCTGTAATGTAATAACGACATCTTGCAAACGAGGCTCGAATCGGGAAATAGCTTGGTAAATATTATTGCTCAGTGCATCAATACGCTCATCATCCGAAATATCCACATTAATGACATCAGAAACGCCATAATTTAAAACGGATTTCGATAACTCACCAAATAAAGGGAAAATTTCAGAAATCGGTCTTGATGAAAATAGCATACTCAAATCGGCGATTAGGCTTTGTATAACTTCCTGACGTGACCAAACCAGTGTGACACCCCGTTTTTCATCTTGTGGATAATCATCTTTCAGACGATGGAGAAATGAAGGCTGAATCATCATATATTTCCGGTAGAAACTGCCGGCCTTCAACCGGCAGTAAATGGTAATTGTTACTGTTTTTTATTCTCGATAAGATCCCAACCTTCCGGCCCCACCTTATCTCCTTTAGTGCCATCTTCTTTGAGTGGCGTAAATGTCCATTTAATTTTGGAATAGGTGATAGAAATCTGTTCTTGTGGGAATTCACCACCACGTGAACACGTTTCATGAACATCGGAGATGACACATTCATCCATTTCCACTTCCGCGTAAGGGTGCATTTCCCCTTTGAAAATCGTACAGATTTCCAATTTCACTTTCTTAATCGCGGTACCTTGCGCCACGGCAGACAGTAATTTAATCGAGCTGGAATCCATCACCTTCACACAATCAATGGTGCGGAAATCCGCGGCGCCAACGGTAATTTTACGTTTACCACTGTCTGCAATACGTGCATGGTTAAATGCACCAAAATTGACATGTTCCAGCTCAATCCACTTTTTATGTTTGCTGTCGGTACTCTCACCGTCAATACTATCAATTTGTAAAAAAATTGAAGAACTCATAATTAACTACTCCAGTTAGTTGTAATAAATAGGATAAATATTAATAAATAGAAAAATCAGGCAGCCGATGACGGTGGTAAATCAGCCACCAACCGTAAAGACATACTTAATCCTTCTAATTGGAAATGCGGCCTTAAATAAGCCACAGCCCGATATGTTCCCGGTGAGCCGGGGACTTCAACGACATCAACTCTTGCTTCCCGTAATGGGTGACTCGCTTTAATTTCTGCGCCGACGGTATCAGAGCCAACAATATATTGGTTGATCCAGTTTTGCAGATAAGATTGACATTCGCCGCGGGACATAAAACTGCCCACTTTGTCACGTACAATCATTTTCAGATAATGGGCAAAACGAGAAGTTGTCATAATGTATTGCAATTGGGTTGATAATTTCGCGTTAGCATTTGCCAGGTCAGAATTATATTTCCTTGGTTTATTCGGTGACTGTACCGAGAAAAATGCGGCATAGTCAGTACCTTTATAATAAACCAGAGGAATGAACCCTAATTCTGCTAACTCTTTTTCACGGCGATCAGAGATAGCCACCTCAGTCGGGCATTGCAGCACATTTTCACCGGACACAGAGGTATAATGATACGCTGGCAATGCCTCGACCAATCCTCCGCCTTCTACACCACGGATCGCCGCACACCAACCATACTGCTCAAATGCGGCCACCATACGCCCGGCTAGTGCATAAGCGGCATTAATCCACAGATAACTGCTGCTATCTCCTTCCCTTACCTGCTCTTCGAAACAGAACTGTTCAACCGGGATGGTTTTTGCACCGTAAGGCAAACGGCCAATCACTCGCGGCAACGTCAGGCCGACATAACGGGAGTCATCAGATTCCCGGAAGCGTTTCCAGCGCAGATAGTCGGATGTTTCAAGCAGTTTGGATAAATCACGCGGACGTGGTAGTTCACCAAAATCATTCAGCCCCAACATGCCCGCATTGACTGAACTGATAAACGGCGCATGGGCTGCTGCTGCCACATGAGAAATCTGTTCCAGTAAGTAAAGATCTTCCGGGCTGTTATCAAAGTCAAAATCACCGACAAACGCTGAATAAGGTTCACCACCAAAGGTACCGTATTCATATTCATACACATTTTTAAACAGCATTGACTGATCGAAATCCGATGCCGATTTAAAATCTTTAATCAAATCAGTTTTCGTCGCGTTCAGCATGCGGATTTGAGTATTATCCGTTTCGCTTTGGTCAAGTAATCCTTTAAGCCCTACCCAGGAAGATTCCAGACGCTGAAATTGCGGGTGATGTAATACCAGACTCAGTTGAGCGGACATCAGCGCATCAATCGCTGCGATACGTTCCTCAATGCTATTTACCAAATCGCCGGAAACCACCAGTGAACCGGAGGTGACTTCGGCCAGAAACTGGTCGAGCTGGCTTTTTACCCGATCACGATCGGCTTCCCGACGAATGGCCTGCGTGTTATCAATAATCTGATCAAGAAAATCACCACTTGTCTCTGTCGTTTTCAATTCTTGTTGTTCAACAACGCTCTGTTCCATACTGCCCTCACTGTGCATTGTTATTTTCCGGGATATTGCTATTTTCCGGGGTGACGTCATCTGCTGTATTCTCTGTGGCGGCGGTTTCCGCTTCTTCATTTACCGGCGGTAATTTATCCACATGTTCAGCCAGAATTTCCGTCAGACGGTCTCGCAATTTTTCATTGCTCAATGCACGGCCTTTCAGATCACTGAGTTTGCTGCGTACCTCTAACAAATGATGAAGCGGTTCTATCTGTTTCGCTAAATTCTCAGGGTTAAAGTCAGCCATTGATTTAAATTGCAAATCGACATTAATAAATCCGCTCTGACCCGGCAGCGCGCTTTCAACCTGTAATTCCAATGAAGGTGATAAACCTTCCATCACTGCATTAAAATTATCTTTATCAACATGCATGAAACGACGTTCACGCATGGGAATAGATTGCTCAGCAAATTGCCCAATAACGCCAATAACCAAAGGCAATTCTTTTTTCTCGACCGCGTCACCTAATTCAACATCATAAGTAATCTGAACTCGGGGCGGTCTGACTTTATCAAGCTTACGTTGAGTATTCATGGCACCTTTTACCTTTATATATGACAGGAAGTGCAAACTTACGTTAAACCGCACCAAACCTGATTAATGGTCTATTTCAGTAAGCATTATGAGATAGACAGTAAATAACCGAATAAGATGAGGAATAGATGAAGAGATCAATTAACACTATTTATAGCAAGTAAATATGCTGTGATGCATTTAATGATATTCAAAACCCACCGTATTTCGGCGGGGAATAAATTCTCATGGATATTAATTTAATGCAATAGTCTTAGAGTGAAATATAATACCCGAAAATTTATGTTATTTTATAACCAATTGTATTTATGGTGAAAAATAGGTAAAGTGCATTATGGTCAAAATGCATTTTCATACTTGTCTTATTTTTTATATCGCCGTTTTTAATAATCAGAATCTGACGAATCAGAAAAATAGAAATATAGATGGAATTAGAATTTAATTTGGATTGGATGAGCTTTAGAAGAAAAACAAAATACTTTACGAGTTTTTATTGAATCAAAGCACTGACTGAAAAACAGCGCTTTATTAATATTTAATGATGGTAAAGTCTTAACGCTATTATTCTTGTGTCTTTTTAGGTCAGTTAATGTTTGGTGCTAATGAAATATCGATCCGACTTATATTAACCATTAACTTTAATCAAACTCATTGATTTTTAGGGATTGCATGAGATGGTTAATAAAACGAGGTTTTTTTACTTATGCTTTTTGAAAGTTTGACATCGTATGTGATGTGACATATATTTCAGAGTATGAATAGATTCGTTTTAGATACTGATGTCATCGTAGCTGCCATGCGTAGCCCAAGTGGTGCATCTGCTGCTCTGTTAGGGGCAGCCTTAGATAACAAGATTGTGTCACTGGCCAGTGTCCCGCTATTTTTTGAGTATGAGGCAAAGTGTACTATGCCTATACATTGGATTGCGGCGGGCCTAACTCAGAAGCAGGCTCATGTTTTCGTTGATGGGCTTGCAGCATTGATTGAGCCGGTCAAAACGCATTATTTATGGCGACCAATGCTCCGTGATCCCAATGATGAAATGGTATTGGAAGCAGCGGTTAATGGCAGAGCTAATGCCATTGTGACCTTTAATTTACGCGACTATGGTACTGTACCTAGAACGTTCAATATTGAGGTTCTGACACCAGCCATTGCTATTAGGAGAGTGAGAAATGAGTGAAACATCAACCTATCCACTGCGATTACCGAAATCCCTGAGAGAGGAAGTCACCAGAGTGGCAAAGCGCGATCATACCAGCGTTAACCAGTTTATTGCTATCGCAGTTGCGGAAAAAATTTCTGCTCTGGAAACTGAGCGATTTTTTTCAGACCGTGCCAAAGCTGCTGATATGAAAGCATTCAGGGATATCTTGGTCCGGACAGGTGGAGAAGTGCCTCGTTCTGATGATGAATTTGTTCATCAATAACATACCGAACTGGAAAGCTACTTTTTCAGAGCATCGGAACCGTATTCTTGTCCATCTGGGGTTTTCCAAATATGGCGATGATGCTCAATCCAAATTTCGAGCGTGGTTGGAAAATAAGCAAGCCCATCTTACCTGATGAGCTTTTATATTCTTAGGCCATTATTATTCCGCCTTTACGATGTAGTTAAAGGCGATATTTCGAGGGCGGGTTTCTGTTGCTGCGCGTGCGACAAGGGATGAATCGAAATTGACCACCCTTCCATAGTCGAGTCCTTGAAGTGTATTGCCTCTATGTGTGCTATCCCCAAGTGAAAATGCTCCTGCGGTGTTAATAACAACAGCTCTGATAGTTGTAAATGTTCCCGTAATTTTTTGAATGGCATCCTCTTGAGATGTTAAAATTACACGCTTAGCATCCACACCACGCCCATCATCCCAACCACGAATGAATTCGCCTCTTAAATCAGGCAATCTGCCATCAGGATAAGCTTCTGCTAACTTCGGGTACTGTAATTTATTAAAAGCGGAGCCATTACAAGTGAAATAGCCGATAGGTGGATGCGTTAACGGCCAAGGAATAGGAGCACCAACAGGAATTTCACTGGCTGTTTTAATCAGTTTATCTACTTCTGCTCGTGTATATACTTCTGAGCGAGTGTATACATCTGTTCGAGTATAAGCCCCTACATCACTTGCATTCAGATTAATATCCTCAGTCAATGCTTTACCATTTATTTTCCGGCTATTGGATACTTTGCTATCAATATTTTCACGCAATGAATTGATAATTTCCTGAACTAGCTTTTGTGTCACTGCTAATGTGTCATTATTGCCAATTTCATTGGTCAGTTGAACAACGCCTTTTTGTGTCAATGAGGCACTGGGAATTTCTGTTGTAACTTTCTGTTTTAACGCTTGGTTTAATTGGGCAGTGAGTTTAGCTAGATCACCATCATCCAAAACATCATCGCCAGATTGTGTCGCGATAAAATTAGCTACCACAGAAGCTATTGTTGATGATTGGCGTAACGCCTTATTTAATACATGTGTAGAGATATTTTCTGGTGGGAATCCTACCTGCAAACTCTGATTTTCTTCATATTTTTCTTGACTCACTACATTAGCATTATTACTAATGGAAAAAGCTTTAAAATCATTTTTTTGGCTCATATACCCCTCTTTAATTAAATTGTTTTCTTATGTAATCAATATATTAAATTATCGTATAGGTAACTCTATCTATTGGTGCCAATCATAGTCTAGTTCAAAAAAATAATAATGGACTGTTTTTATAACTTACATGGTTAATTATTTTTATATAAATGGGGAGTAAGCTGATTAATTTTCGTGAATTATTACCTGTCTATTTCTCTGAAAATAAAACCTATAAAACAATAAAGTTAAAATATGAAAATTTTTCTATCCGAATAAAATAATGTAAATAAAAACAGGATAAAAATAGATGACAATGATTAGAATAAATATTATTATGTTTTGATTTTATTTTCAATAAATACATCAATATCCATGTTTATTTTCTAGTTAATATATACCCTATGGATTTCAAGATGGATCGCGACGGCAAGGGAGCGAATCCCCGGGAGCATAGCGAACTATGTGACTGGGGTGAGTGAGTGCAGCCAACAACTTGAAAGATAACGGGTATATACTATGAACCAGCGCGGTGGCGGTGATATACAGCGCCTTTGGCCTTCCTCCTTTTCTCCCTCTAGCTCCTGCGACTTTAAGTCCTTTCCCTTGTTAGATTACGTTCAAATTCAGCTAACATACCAAGCAAGTGAAGAACGAAGGTTTTCTTTACTTGGTAGTAAAGCGGAGATTTCATGATATAGTATTAAAAGGTATTACCTTCTAATATTTAGGTGGAAGAAAATGGCAACCTCAGTAAAACTTGATGATAACTTGAAAAGCCGGATCCAGTATTTGGCAAAAGTGCGGCATCGTTCAGCTCATTGGATAATGCGTGAAGCTATACGTGACTATGTAGAGCGTGAAGAAAAACGTGAATCTTTCAAACAGGATGCATTGCGTGCCTGGGAAGCGTATCAGGAGAATGGACTACACCTGACACTTGAAGAAGCGGACGACTGGTTAGCTAAGCTCGAAGCAGGAGAAGATGCGGAGTTACCTGAATGCCACGTTTGATTTGGTCTCCGCCTGCTCTCGCTGATATACAGCGGCTCTATGGTTTTCTTGCTAAAAAAGACAAAGACACTGCTCGTCGAGCCATTAAAACAATACGTGCTGGCGTGAAAATGCTGGCACGTCAGCCTGAAGCAGGGCGCCCTGCTGACGATATGGATCCGGCATTTCGAGAATGGCTTATTGATTTTGGAAGTAGTGGCTATGTCGCCCTGTACCGGATTGAGGGTGAAACAGCAACAATTTTTGCTGTACGACATCAAAAAGAGGCCGGATATTAAAATCAGACAAATGACGGCTAATGAGAAATAATCACCATTACCGGTTTTATCACCCATTACCCAGCATGCATATTTAAATATTTCACCATCCTTAAACCCAGGGATTTAGTATTGGCACACCGGTCAATTCAAAATCAATTACATTTCGTGTGACGACAGTCATACCATGAACCAGCGCGGCGGCGGCGATAAGGGCATCACGCTCTGAGCGTGGATCTGGAACATGCAACCGGGCACACCGCTGTGCCACAGCCGTATCTACCGGCAAGATCCGACCAGTAAATTCCGGTACTACATGGTGGTTGAACCATGAGCGCAATAATGTGCCTTGGATTATGGTTCGGAGACAACATTGGTATCAAGAACAAACATCATGAGAAATTGGCTGGGCGGCTATTGATAGCGACACGTGGTGGATTGAATTCAATATCTTCAACACCGGGCATTGCTAAAGCATCAGCGATGTTTCTACGCTGCTTGGTGATTCGTTGATATTCCTCAATGGTTAGCAGGACATGAGCCGGTTTGCCACGATCTGTGATGAACACAGTGCCGTTTTTAGCCGCTTTCTTTGCCCTGCTGACATCCTGATTAAGCTCCCGACTTGATAATCACGTTGTGGAGCTGCAAGCACCTCTCCAAGCACGATTTTCTTCACGCTGGCCGCCATTGCGGCAGGTGTTGTGGTATCTCTGAGGTCACCGGGAATGGCACTGTTCAAATCGGGTTCACAGCGATCGAGTCGAAATGCAGGATCACCAATACCTTGAACAAAGCGATTCACAGCCTCTAATCCACCCAATTCTTTAATCAATAGGTTTGCTGCGGTGTTGTCGCTGTATTGCACTGTTGCTGCACATAATTGTGTGACGCTCATACCTTGGTGTATATTTTTGCGCGCAATGGGAGCATAAGAGAGTAAGTCGGACTCACGATAATGAATATGTTTTGCTAACAATTCTGATTGGGACATGCTTTTGTGCAATACTGCTGCAACAAGTATCAGCTTGAAAGTACTACAGAAAGGAAAACGCTCATCCCCTCGGTACTGAATTTCCTGACCGTTCGCTGTATTAATCAGCGCCACGCCTAAGCGGCCTTTTATGCTGTTTTCCAGTTCGGCAAGTTGTTTATGTAGGGATGAGGGAATGGCACCAGCCTAGGCAGGAAAAGCAAAATTGACCAATGGAATGGTAATACCGGCTAATAACAACGAACGCCGAAACGGAGAATGTTTCATATTTGTATCTCGTAAATAGATGGTAGAAAAAGTGCATTATAGAGAGAAAAAAGGGATATCGCACTATTTTAATAAAATTTTATTATGGTGATTTTAATCATAATAAGCGCTGCTTTTAATTTTAAATATAATGTTAAATAATCCTTTATTTAATAAGGTAGTAATTATGATCAAAAGGTTATAAAATTTTTTTAGTTATTTTTGGTTCATTTTACATCCTGTGTGATAAATTGAATGCAATAACCTTATGTGAATAGGTTATATTATTTTTGCGGTATTCTTATTCTATTTATTTGGTGATATTTTATTGATTTTAAATGATTTTTATTTAATGAGATGTGTGAATATAAAATTCAGCTTTTATCAAAGAAAACTCGTTTTAAATAGTAAGCATCAAAAATATAAATGCAAATTCATCATTGTAATTTAATGAATTAAATTATTAAAATAATAATCTTATTTTGAATTTTATTGTTAAATGAAAAATCAATACATTGTTTTTATGAATTTCCTATTAAAAAAATCATATTGAAATTATTTATAGGGAATAATGGTTTTAATTATCTTTCTTTAATCAATTAAGTGAATCAGCGATAAAAACTTTCTACCAAAATTCACATATCTATATTTTTCAAGAATATTAAATAAAATCAATCTCTCTTTATCATGTCATCATGTAATATAGTTACCCATCAATTTAGTAACCTTATAAAACTATCAACGATGATAATAAATATATCAATGTGTTTATTCTCACCCGTGAGATCCTTTAGCATATAAACTTAATTTTTTCAATGTTAAATTTGTAAAAATATTAAATTTTCATGATGGCTCACTAATTTATAAATTTTTAGATAATTACTCTTTAAATTATCTCCATCAATCTATACTTACCTAGCTGGTTAATATTTTTAGAACACTTTTTTAACTTTATATTAACTTAATAAGGATATGCATCATGGGTGTTTTTCAGTACAAAGACTTTGATGACACTACTTCCAAAGAGTTATTTTCCGACGCAAAAACTATCGCCGGGTATGCTTATCATAATCTGGGCAGCGGATTTGCCGAGGGGTATTACAACTATGGTTTTGGTTTAGGGATGCCATTAACGTTGTTGACTGCAATTCTCGGTAGCACGACATCGCAGGGCATCACACCTAAATTGCCTTGGAATCCGGACGCAGAAAAACAGGCACAAGATAAACTCAATGACGCAGGATGGTTTACTATCAGTGCTGATGAGTTAGGTTATCAGGGAAAAACTGATGCCCGCGGTACTTTTTTCGGCGAAAAATCAAGTCATTCCACTGCTCAGGCAGAGGTAATGGGAAAATATGATGCTGATGGTAATTTGATTTCTATCGGCATTGCGTTTCGCGGTACGAGTGGTCCTCGAGAGTCAATTATTACCGATACATTTGGCGACATTATGAATAATGTGCTAGTAGCGTTAGGTAAGAAAGACTATTCGAATGACTACGCGCCAAACGCTTTCGGCCGGCTGCTGGATCATGTAGCCAATTATGCCAAAGCTCACGGTTTGACGGGCAATGACGTTGTGGTCAGCGGCCATAGTTTGGGTGGGTTAGCTGTGAATAGTATGGCGGAGTCTAGCGATACGAAATGGGGGGGATTTTACTCCCAGTCGAACTATATCACTTTCGCTTCGCCATCACAGTATGAGAAAGGTAACAAAGTGCTGAACGTGGGATACGAGAATGATCCCGTATTCCGCGTATTAAACGGCACTAGCATTGATTCATCATCCGCGGGAGTTCACGATACACCAAGGGACTCTGCGACAAATAATATTGTTAATTTTAACGATCACTATGCATCAAACTGGTGGAATGTGTTGCCCTTCTCCATTGCTAATGCGTCAACCTGGGTTTCGCATGTGACGCCATTTTACCAGAGCGGCATGCAACGTATTATGGAGTCAACGTTCTACGATCTGACTCATAGAGACTCTACTATTGTTGTCAGTAATCTTTCCAACGTCACCCGTGAAAATACTTGGGTGCAGGATTTGAACCGGAATGCTGAGAAACACACTGGTAGTACTTTTATTATCGGTACCGACGGCAACGACCTAATTAAAGGTGGTAAAGGAAACGATTATCTGGAAGGGCGCGACGGCAATGATATCTTCCGTGATGATGGCGGATTTAACATTATTGCCGGCGGGAAAGGCCATAATACCTTTGACTTACAGAAGTCACTAAAAAATGCAGAAATAGCCTATGACCAGGCAGGTACATTGTATATGCGTGATGCACAAGGCGGCATTACCATTGCTACGGATATCTCGGCTATAAGAAGTAAGGAAAGTACCTGGCTGTTTCTGACTAAACAGGTGGATTCTCAAGTCAGAGCCGAGGGTTTGTATTCTAGCAATGGATTGACGAAATACGCCAATTCAGTCACAGGCAACGATGGGAATGATACTCTGACTTCTAAAACCTCCGGTAGCTGGTTGTTCGGTCTGGATGGCGATGATACGTTGATCGGTTTCGGCAACAATAATGTCTTCGTCGGTGGTGAAGGTAATGATGTTCTGAAAAGTCAGGGTAATAACAATACCTTCCTGTTCAGCGGTGATTTTGGACAAGACATCATCTATGGTTACAACAAGACGGATAAACTGGTGTTCTTGGGTACCGAAGGCAGCAGTGATAAAAGTAATTATCTGGATCATGCTTCTATGGTGGACAATGATCTGGTGTTTACCTTCGGGCAAAACTCAGTCACTCTGGTTGGCGTCAGCATGGATAGCTTATCGGTAGATAACATAATACTGGCATAACATATAAATCATGCGATACCCCTATTCATGAAGTGGCCATGTCAAAATGGCCATCTTTTTTTAGAATCAACTGAATAGTCAACATGGCAAAACAGAGATTTTCATTTATTTTCCGACCACGATATTTTCTGTTAATAAAGTGTGACCAACGGCATATTTCGCCTGCCATGCTTTAGGATTGATCAAATAATGTTGCCGGAAGCGTTTAGAAAAATGGCTTGGACTGGCGTAACCTACTGCGGTAGAAACATCAATGACACTCATACCTTTTTTCAATAAATCTTCTGCGGTCGTCATGCGGACATTTTCCAGATATTGATGGAAAGTGCGAAAAACAACAGCACGAAATCCCTCTTTTAATTTCCGTTCATTTAAACCAACCGCTCTTGATAATGATTTTATTGTCCAAGGGTAATGATAATCACTGTTAATTATTTTTATTGCATTATAAACGGCTCGGCGTTGTAACCCACTGACCATATTATATTGACAATCATAAACTTGAGACGCCACACAAGCGAGTATTTCTAACGCTTTTGCCTTTAAATAAACCTTTCTTACATTGCCACTTAATTGGCACTCTTCTATTTGGTTCACTATTTGCATAAATGGTGGGTAGATAGGACATGCCATCATCAATACATCACTGTGACTGGCGTTCTTTTCAAAACCTGCCGCTAATTGAGTAAAAGGTGGCAATTCCTGAGCTGCAATTTCGTTCAATGAAAAACGAATGTCGAGTATATGCCATGATCCGCAGCCAAAGAAGTTCATGCCTCGCGTCATTTTCGGTGAATAGAAAAATATCATCATTCCCGGATGAATATCTAATTCATCACCATTTTCAATCGCCATTTTTCCTCTCCCGTTTAAAATAAACGCGATTGACACCGTTGGCGGTCCTTCACAATATTCTGTGACATCTTTGTTGAGTTCAAAGCATAGCCGATTTATGTGAATGCCGTCAGATAATTCCTCAATCAATAAGGGAGTATTTGTATTCTTTTTATCTGCATGTGAATGCACGCAATTGCAATGGTCAGCCGTGAAAACTTCTAATTTTTTGCTATAGATTGTCTTCATGAGATCCCCTATAAAATTAGCATCAGACACCAGTTAAAAATTATTTCCGTACTTAAAATAATAGTTTTTACATATTATAGACATTATATTTTTACTGTATATATATACTGTGTGTATATATTGTATTGTAAATATCACGCAATTTATCATTAATGATAATCATTATCAATAGTACGTAATGCGCTACTTTTGTCCCTATTCCGTTAGCCCTGATGGAATACTATCGATAGTCTCCCGTTATGTTTTTTGTTTTACCACACCTAATTTTTGTAAAACATGATTTAAACAGTGCATAACGAGTTATTTATATGAGAAAAAAATACGCTAAGGCGTCTGTTTTATGTTGTTTAATTTCGCCTATGGTATGGGCAGAACATTCGTCTGGCGCGACAGAAGATGCTTTGATTGTGACGGCAAATAAACGGGAAGAAGCGTTAAATAAAGTGGATGGTAGCGTTCTGGTTAAAACAGGCGAAGAACTTGTACAGGCCGGTATCACTCAAGTACAAGATCTTGAACGCGCTTTTCCTGGTTTACAAATCCGCTCACGAGGTAATAGAACCTATTCAGCAACCACCATTCGCGGTATTAGTTCACCGGATTTCTATTCGCCTTCTGTTCGAATTTATGTCGATGGCGTTCCTCAAGATCACCAATTCCTAACACAAGAATTAATCAACGTGGAACGTGTAGAATTATTACGCGGTCCGCAAGGGACTTTATATGGCGGAAATGCACAAGCGGGTGTTATTAATATCATCACTCGTTCGCCGCAAGAAGGCCCTTGGCTTAATCTTTCTGGTAATTACTCCAAGCTGAAACAAGGTGGTTCTTTCAGCGGATCAATACCGCTTATTGAAGATCTCCTTTATGGTAGTACCAGCCTGCGTTGGGTAAAAGAGCTTGGGCAAATTGATGTACCAAATCGTGGCGATAAAAATATTGATTCCAGCAAAACCTGGCTTGGACGAGGGCAACTGACATTTGCACCAGAAGATTCTTCGTTCAGTGCTGAACTTAGCTTTGCTCATGAAGATCTCGATTCCCATGAAGAAGTCTATTTAAACGACGAACAATTTCGTCGGAAAGAATATGATGGCCCTATCCCTGATTTAACCCGTCGGGTTAACAGTTATGCATTCAAGGCTGAATATGATTTTGGCGACAGTGTATTAACCAGTGTGACTTCTTATCAGGATCGCGATATTTACCGTGATTTCATTGGTGGTAAATGGAAAGAGAAACACCATGCCACCACGCAAGAGCTGCGTTTGAACTCCAATTTCTCAAATGGGATTACCAGCGTTCTCGGTGGTTGGTTTTCAGATGAAAAGAATAAACATCATACCAGTGGTTACCCCGGTTACTATGGCAATGCGGCTAACACAATAAAAGGAAAATCGCTGGCACTGTTTGGTGAAGTGAAATTGCCCTTTGCTTCTCAGTGGGATCTGACCTTGGGTGGCCGTTTGTCCCATGAAAAATCGCAGATAGACTATGCTGGCCGTTCTGGCATGGCAGCAATCGAAGCTTTTGATAACCAAGTTTCCAGCAATGAATTTACGCCTAAAGCCGCATTGGGTTGGCAATTGACGCCAGATACCCGTTTCTATCTCTCTGCTACGAAAGGATATAAACCCGGTGGATTCAATAACATTGTCTACTCCGCCAATGATAGAAAACCCTACGATACCGAAACCTCAGATAATTATGAGTTTGGCTGGCATACCTCGTTCTTTGGTAACGCAGTGACGTTAGACAGTGCTGTTTACTACATTCGTTCGAAAGATAAACAAATTTATGTTGGTCCGATCGGTGCACAGTTTATACGCAATGTGGGTAAAGCAGAGAGCAAAGGCATTGAATTGAGTAGCCAAATTAAACCAATGAAAGGGCTGAAATTTTCTCTCGGGGGAAGTGTAGGCAAATCAAACTTCATTGATGCAACCGATACAGAGAATGGCATAAGTTATAACGATAAACGTCTGCCTTATGCGCCAGATGTCATGCTCAATGCAAGTTTTGACTACTTGATTGATCAAACGTTGTTACCCGGTAACCTCTATTTAAATGCCGGTGCCCGCTACTATTCAAAAAGCTACTTTAATGAAGCGAATACCCTTGAACAGGGAGGATACACCCTCTATGACGCTTCATTAAGTTTAGAAATGGCACATGGGATTAATGTAAAACTCTATGGCGAAAATCTGGGTGATAAAAAGTATCGTGTCTCCAGTTTCACCGTGGGGCCAAATACGCTCAGTATGATCAATAAGGGCTTGAATGTTGGGTTGGATGTGAGTGTCTCGCTATGACGCACAATATCTCCCATCCCCGTCATATATCGTTACTATTGTTGACGTTGGCGGGGGTTTACACCCTCCAAAGTACTATCGGCATGTTAACGTTACAAAGTATGCCAGCGTTTTTGCGTAGCCACGGCGTAACCCCGGATAAAATCGGCTTGCTCTACTTGCTGATGCTGCCTTGGGCATTCAAATTCCTTTGGGCGCCTGTTATAGAGCGCTATCGTAAATCTGGTTCGGGGGATACAAACCCCCGTCGTATCATGATTTGCGGAAATCTGTTAATTACCTTGCTTTTTTGTTCAATGTCACTGGCAAAACCTGCCGAACATATGCCGCTGATTATCGTCGGTCTGTTTCTGATCACCATTTGTTTGACCGTGGTGGATACCACCACCGATGGCCACGCTATTGACCGGTTATCGCCAAAACATCGCCCTTGGTGCAATGTTATGCAAGTTGGCGGCGGTTATTTGGGTTCTATCATCGGCAGCGGTCTGTTTCTATACCTTGTTTCACTGTATGGTTGGCACATTGGCGCCGGGGTGTTAGCCATAGTGATTCTATTGATGTCACTGCCTGCCCTGTTTTTACGGGAAACACAGGTAGAAAAAGCACCAACGGTTTTAAAAGCCCCGGTTGCCCCTTCTCTCAAAAATGCACTCCGTCGGGCGCCGGTTAGACAAGCACTGGTTTTGATATTGCTATGTATGATCGGTACGCGTCTTTCACTTGGTATGCTTTCGCCGTTTTTGATCGATCGCGGTGTGGATTTAACTCAACTTGGTATCATTGCCGCCAGTGGTGGTGCATTAGCTGGATTATCTGGTGTTCTGCTTGGTGGTATCATTGTACGTAAATTCGGTGCTATCCAGACTTTACTGTCTGTCATGCTGCTTGAATCTATCGTATTAGCCTGTATCTTCTGGCTTGCCCGGCAACCAGAAGCGCCGTTATCCCTGCTTTCAGCCGCATATGTTTTCATCACCTTAATCACCGCCGCCAAATTTGTTGCGCTGTATACCCAGATGATGTCGCTCGCTGCGGGTGCTCAGTCCGGTGTGGATTTTGCGTTGATGCAATCCGCAGATATGGGTATTGCAATTATCTGTTCAGTGTTGGGTGGATTGATTGTTACTAAAGCAGGCTATTCTGCCCTTTTCGTTCTTGCACTTCTCTTCACCTTCATTGCCTTGTTCTGGACATTGCGTAAATTCCATAATTTCCACAAGGAGAGCGTGAATGCGTAATCATGATACTTCTGTTCAGAGTTCGCCGGAGCAGCGTGCGGCTGATGCCGGCGTTATTAAAGAATTATGGTATATGATGCGCCCATACCGCACGTTGAGTTACGTTGCTATTGCACTTGCCATTCTTTCCGCCGGCCTGCAAATGTTGCCGGCGGCGGTTGCCGGGCTCATCACCCAATCTATCTATGACGGGCAATATGACACGCTATTGAATTATGGCGCTATGTTATTGGGATTTACATTTGCCGCTATGTTGACCTTTAGTGGTTCAACGTTTTTTGCTCATTTGATCGCTGCCGATGTGCAAGCTGATGTTCGCCGCAATATCAGCAGTAAGTTGAAGTCTGTCCCTTTGGGTTTTTTCATGCTGACCGACAGCACTGAAATAAAAAAGATGATGCTAGATGACGTCGAACAGCTTGAAGATGGTATTGCCCATATCATTCCAGAGATGTCTGCTACCTTATTCGGTCCATTGATTGCATTGAGTGTCATGTTAGCCATTGATTGGCGGTTAGCCTTAGCAGCCTTCGCGCCAACTTTGGGTGCCTGCCTGTTATTCGTCTATATTCAGATAAAAGTTCAAGCGACAACTCAGCGTTTTTATGCAGCCCAAAACCGTATTGCTTCAACAATGGGTGAAGTTATTAATGCGATTCCTGTGGTCAAAACCTATTCAGGCGGCAAGGTTGCGTTGCAACGCGCTGAGAAAGCGTTTACTGCCCTGACTCGGATTATTGATGTTTGGGTTGAGAAAGTACAGGTCAAATCCAGCCGGTTTTTCGTGTTATCCAGTGCTAACCTGTTGTTTGTCCTCCCTTTGGCGGTCTGGTTATTGAACCGACAAGAGATCACTTTATTCGAATTCACTTTCTTTATTTTGGCGGCAATGGCATTCGGCAATATTGCCTCATCTATGTTTGCTGTGATGACACGTTTGCAACAGCAAGAGGCATTGATCACACGCTATCGTTGGTTAATGAATCAACCTGAACTGGCACCTTGTACCCAAAGCCAAACACCAGCCGATCACAGCGTCGCTCTGCACAATGTCAGTTTCTCCTACCAAGATAAGCAGGAGAATGCATTAAATAACATTTCATTTTCTATACCGGCGGGCAGTTCATTAGCTTTAGTCGGTGCCAGTGGTTCGGGTAAATCTACTGTAGCGAGTCTTATCGCACGTCTTTGGGACCCTCAGCATGGTCAGGTTACTATTGGCGGTGTTGATATCCGTAATATGGATGAACCGACACTACGCAATAACGTCTCTTTTGTTTTCCAGCGTGTGTTTCTGTTCAACGATACGGTGGCTAATAACATACGATTAGCCCGTCCTAATGCCTCACAGGCCGAAGTTGAAACGGCTGCTATCGCAGCGCAAGCACATCAATTTATTCAGCAATTACCGCAAGGCTACGACACCGTACTGAACGGTGGCGTGAGTTTATCGGTAGGTGAAAAACAGCGTATTGCCGTTGCCGCCGCTATTCTAAAAAACGTCCCGATTCTTGTATTGGACGAAGCTACAGCCTATGCCGATCCAGAATGTGAAAAAGAGATGCAACAAGCGCTCAATGCTCTATGCCGCAATAAGACAGTGATTGTCATTGCCCATCGTCTACCGACTATCCGTCATCTTGATCAAATAATGGTTTTAGATAAAGGACAGATTATCGAACAAGGAACCCATGAAGAACTGGTCGCACAGCAAGGCGCATACGCCAGACAGTGGGCTGCTTGGCGGGGAGAAAAAACCGGGGCCGGAGCAAATTATCATGGGGCTATTTAATCGTCTCCAGCAACATCTATCACCAAAACTGCAAAGAGTTTGGTTTAAAGGATTGTTATATAAACAGTTTGATACCGTTGCGATTATGGCTCAACTTGCTATTGCTGCTTGGGCTATTACCCATCTAGGGGAAAGTGACAATCCTATGTTGCCGCTTATCACTTTGGGATTACTGGTTATTTTACTGTTGCTGCGGTTTACTTTTATGGCTCGCGCATTATGTAAACTCACCATTGCCGCCTATGGTTTAGGCATAGAAATTCGTCGCTCTCTGCTACAACACCTTGTCAGTATGTCTGTCGCCACTATTCGGGGATTGAGTGCTGGAAAAATAGCGTTGACGTTATCTGAAGATGTGCAATGGCAGGAAAATCAGTCAGCCTATACCACACCGCAAATCGCTTGTCAGGTGATGATGCTGACTCTCATCTACCTGGCTTTATTCTGGTTCGATTGGGTGGTTGCCGGTAGTGCATTATTAGTGCTGATGGTTGGGATGTTCATCTTGGGGGCTATCCGTAAAAAACTGGATGAAATATTGCGCTTGCGTGCCACTATGATGGCTGATGTATCCGAAGCTATCGTTGAGTACGCCCAAGGTATGTCCTTTATTCGTGCTGCGGCAGCGACCACGACGGTAGAACAGCGTTTTGACCGCGAAATCGACCAATTACGTGTCGCATTCCGCCGCGGGGTATTCAGAAGTATTCCGCTACTGAGCCTGTTTTACATCATCATTGATACCAGCGTGGTCGTTGGCATTCTGGCTGGCGCTCTGCGCTTTAATTCACCAGAAGCATTAACACTCTCAGAAATACTTATCACGATTCTGTTGTTGTTTGCCACGATGACCCCTCTACGTGGGATCATCCCCTTACTCAATATTACGGCCTTAACGCAAGTAGGTGAAACCCATATTGCAGAGATAGAAGCCGTTGCAACGCAAGCTTCCGGGCCACTAGCCGCGCCAGACAAATATGATGTTGAAGTGAATAACATCTCATTTAGCTATCCAGGTACGAATCAACCCGCTATCCAAAATGTGTCATTTTATGCGCCGCAAGGCAGTATGACCGCTATTGTCGGGTCCAGTGGCAGTGGGAAATCCACACTGGCTTATCTGCTGCTCTCTTTCTATCAACTGGATAAGGGAGAAATCCGTCTGGGTGGGAATGATATTCATCATTACCAAACCCAGGCACTGTATGACACCGTTACTATGGTATTTCAGGAAACCGCACTATTTCAGGATACCGTCGCTAACAATCTCCGGTTGGGTGATCCCGGTGCAACCCAGTTAGAACTGGAGCAGGCTGCTCGCCTTGCCAATATTCACGATACGATTATGGCATTACCGCAAGGGTACGATACACCGCTAGGGGTGGATGGCGGTACTCTGTCTGGTGGCGAGCGTCAGCGCCTTGCTATTGCCCGGGCTATCTTAAAGCAATCTCCAGTTTTATTCCTTGACGAAGCAACAGCTTCTCTCGATCCCGAAAATGAACAGTTGATACAACAGGCGTTTGATTCTCTTACCCAGAATAAAACAGTCTTTGTTATCGCTCATCGGTTGAGCACGATAACTCGCGCTGACCAAATATTGGTGATGGATCATGGAACCCTTTGTGATAGTGGCACTCACGACGAATTGTTAGGACGTTGTTCACTTTATCAATCCCTTTGGGAAAACCATCTTGGCTCAGAGGAGCACTGGCATCTATACCCAAATAAGCCAAATAAGGTGTAACCCCCCGTTTTATAACCGTCATTATTTATAGGATATCTTCATGCACAAGGATCTTGTCTTTCCAGATTCACTGCGTCAGATCATATCTGGCCTGTTTACTCAAAAAAATACACTGGTGAATGATAACGACGATTTAATTCGCAAAGGGCTGGACTCAATGCAAATGATGGCATTGTTAAACCAGTTGAGGCGTCAAGGATATCGCGTCACCCTTCGTGAACTTTATCAAAAACCCACACTGTATGCCTGGAGCCAGCTTCTGCAACGTCATGCGCCTGTTACTCACACAGCACTTAAGCCTGATGCGGCGCAGCCACTGATTACAGATGCTCGTCCGTTCCCGCTGACCGCAGTACAACATGCTTATTTTGTTGGGCGTTCGCCAGAGCAGACGTTGGGAGGAGTAGGTTGCCATTTATATCAAGAATTT
Organism: Photorhabdus sp. RM71S; assembly: GCF_042879355.1. Taxonomy (NCBI): domain Bacteria; kingdom Pseudomonadati; phylum Pseudomonadota; class Gammaproteobacteria; order Enterobacterales; family Morganellaceae; genus Photorhabdus; species Photorhabdus sp. RM71S. The sequence continues at coordinate 143,408 of NZ_JBHFKV010000007.1, forward strand.
GACGGTATCGGGTTGGAACCTGAACAACTGGAAGCGGCAATTCATAGGTTGATTCAGCGACATCCGATGTTACGAGTGCGGTTTTTGCCCGATGGTCGCCAGAAAGGGATGGCTGATGCTTATTGGAAAAAATTAACGGTTCATGACCTGCGCAGCTTGACAGCAGAAGAACAGCAACAAGCGCTGAATAATATACGTGAACAACTAAGCCATCGGGTATTACAGGTTGAACAAGGGGAGACGTTCGATATTCAGCTAAGTCTGTTTGGTGAGAATCAGCACCGGTTGCACGCTAATATTGATTTGCTGATCATGGATGCTGCCAGTTTTAGCCTGTTCTTTACTGAACTGGCAGCATTAATTGTTAAACGTAACCTGCCTGTTATCCCTTCCGACTATGATTTTTGCAGCTATTTAGCGCAATATCAGGCTCAATTTGCGCAGGCTCGACAAGAAGCAGAGATATTCTGGCGTAACCGGTTAGATATCCTTCCCCCTGCCCCGCAACTCCCTTTGGCTAAGGAACCTTCCCTAATAAAAAACGTCCGCATTCAGCGCAGATGTTTCCGCTTGGCTCCTGAACATTGGCAACGTTTTAAACAACTTGCTCAACAAAATGGTGTTACGCCAACGATGGCATTGGCGACCGCATTTGCTGGTCTATTATGTCGCTGGAATCATGCCCCCCGCCTGTTGTTTAACCTGACATTGTTTGATAGAGCGCCGTTGCACACCGCAGTTGATAGCCTGCTGGCCGACTTTACTAATATTCTGCTATTAGATATTCCCGCTGATAATTTGCCGTTCTGCCAACTCGCTAAAGATGCGCAGGCAACATTTGCCGAAGCTTACGAACACCGCCATTGGTCTGGTGTAGAAGTTTTACGTGAACTTAAAAAACGCGGTAGTCATCCATATGGTGCGCCAATTGTGTTTACCAGCAATTTAGGCCGACCTTTATATGGTGAAAATACCCGTGATGTTCTGGGAAAACCAAGTTGGGGAATATCGCAAACACCTCAGGTATGGCTGGATTTCGTTGCATTTGAACATGAAAACACGCTGAATATTCAGTGGGATAGTAACGATGAACTCTTCCCTGATGGGTTAATGGATACCTTATTTACCGCTTATCAGGGGTTCATTGAACATCTAACGGAAAACGCCACACAGTGGAGTAAAGAATTACCGGATCTGTTGCCTAAATCACAATACCAGCTTCGGTATCAGATCAATGACACAACTGAACCTTTGCCGGATGCCCTTCTGCATGAAGGTGTGTTTTTGCAGGCAGAACGTACACCAAATATTGTTGCTTTGGTGACTAATAATAAGGAAATCAGTTATGGTGAATTAAGTTTGGCCGCTCGCTGGTTAGCAACCGTGTTGCAAAAAATGTCGGTTATACCGGGAGATCGGGTTGCCATTAGCATGGAAAAAGGCGTCGGACAAATTGTTGCGGTATTGGCGATACTTTATATCGGCGGCGTTTATGTACCGGTTCCTGTTGATCAGCCAGTAAACCGACGTCGTGCTATCTGCGAAAGTGCTGGAATTCGTATCGTTATCATTGATCCTGAACAACACATTGATCTTGAAAAACACAGTGATGACTGGTCACAAGATGTACACTGTGTTTCCTGGCATCAGGATGAGCAATGGCCACCTTTGGCAAACATGGTTAAGCGTGCGGTTACTGATCCGGCTTATATCATCTATACCTCTGGTTCAACCGGTATGCCAAAAGGAGTCGTTATCAGCCACCAGAGCGCACTCAATACCTGTTTGGATATCAATCGCCGTCATCAGGTCCAAAGTAGCGACCGGTTATTGGCACTCTCTGCTCTACATTTCGACCTCTCCGTTTATGACATTTTCGGTATTCTCACCGCGGGAGGTGCGCTGGTATTAATTAATGAAGCACAGCGTCGTGACCCATCAACCTGGGAAATGTTGATCGCGCGTCATCATGTGACGTTGTGGAATAGTGTGCCCGCACTGTTCGATATGTTACTGACCTATTGCGAAGGCATGGAGGTCGATGCGCCGAAAGCACTTCGTACTGTGATGTTGTCCGGGGACTGGATTGGCTTGTCACTGCCTGAACGTTACCGCGCCTTCAATCCTGATGGTGTTTTGGGTGCAATGGGTGGTGCAACAGAAGCGGCTATTTGGTCAAACGAATATATCGTCAAAGAAGTTGAAGCACAGTGGAGCTCCATTCCGTATGGTTATCCTTTAGCTAACCAGCGTTACCGTGTCGTAGGTGAAGATGGCCGTGATTGTCCTGACTGGGTTGTCGGTGAGCTTTGGATTGGTGGTGCCGGTGTCGCATTAGGCTACTTTAATGATGAAGAACGCACTTCCGCTCAATTTGTTGTCGATCAAGGGGAACGCTGGTACCGCACTGGTGATCTAGGTTGTTACCATCCTGAGGGCTGGCTTGAATTTCTGGGACGTCGTGATAGTCAGGTAAAAATTGGTGGTTACCGAATTGAGTTGGGAGAAATTGATGCTGCCCTTAATCAGGTAATCGGAATCAGTAAAGGGGTGGCACTCGCCAGTGGCGAAAAAGAGAAGTCGCTAGTGGCGTTCCTTGAATTGGAAGGTGATTCTTTATGCCAACGGGTAAATCGTGCGCCTCAGTTACCCGCGGGCTATCGTGAGCTGTTCCCTGCAATGCACGCAATAACCGCAGATAGCAGTGGACCTCAAGTTGCAATGTTCCTGCTGGAACATCTATCTCGTCACGGTATTACCTTTACTTCACCGCAGTCACTGACGGATTGCTTGAAGCGCTATCAGCCCCAACCGGAATACCATGACTTGTTTGCCCGTATGTTGGCATATCTTTGTCAATGTAAGGTACTGGTTGAATCTACACAGCATATATATCAGGCCGGATGGTTACCTGCTACATCCAATAATGAGGCGATAGGTATCCCGGAACGTTGGCATGCTGTGCTACATGATGTTCTTACCGGGCAACAGACGGCGATCGCATTACTTGACGATCCGCAATTCGCACCGGAACAACAACTGTTTGTATTGCCAGAAACCCAGCAGTGGTTAGCAGGGTTGCAACAGGTCATCACTGCCCTTTCTCAGCGATTACAACGCCCCGTGACTTTGATGGAGTTTGATGCTCGCAGCGGTCGCTGTGCGCAGTGGTTGGCTGAGCATATTACTGATCAGCACCTCTGTTATCTCGGCTTTGAACGTTCTCAAGCATTGGTCAATCAGGCGCAAACACGGCTGAGCGGTTATGCTCATGCATCAGTACAATGTTGGTCTGAACGAAGTTGGCCTGAACAAGTTCCTGAAGCGCTGCAACATCAGGCTGATATTATTCTGCTGAATAACGTATTACATCGAGAAGAAGATCCCGCATGTTGTGTCAAGGAATTGGTACCCCTTGCTCAACCTGGCGCGTTGATATTGGTAATGGAGTTGCAACAGGCATCGTCTCTTTCCCTGATTACGACTGAATTGCTTTCACCTCAAGGTATTCAATTACGTTCTGCGTCACAGTGGTTATCGCTATTACCACAACAATTGCCATTACAGGCTGAAACGCCAATTACCATCGGTAACCTTAATGTGTTATTGATGCGATCAAGTGACAGTGTCACCATTCCTGATCGGGAAAAAATTAAGGCTGCGCTGGCACAGCATCTGCCGGGATATATGATCCCACAGAGTTTGCATATCATTCCTCGCCTGCCACTGACACCTAACGGCAAAATTGATCGTAAGGCGTTGTCGCAAGAACTACAGTCTGCGACAAAAACAGAGACATCATCACGCCGGAATGAAGTGGTTTTGTTAAATGCAGTTGAACAAACCGTTGCTGACATTTGGCAACGTTTGCTCAATACAGAGCAACTGGGCCGTGACAGTGACTTTTTCCAACTTGGTGGAGACAGTCTTCTGGCTACACGCTTGGTTGGTGAACTGACACAACAAGGCTTCAAAGGTGAACTGGGCCATCTTTTCCGTAACCCACAATTAGCTGCATTTGCGGCTACGCTGGTTCCTCTGGCTGAAACCTCATCAGCAGCGTGTGCTCTGCCGAAAGAGCAAAATGAATACCACCCTTTCCCACTCACGGAAGTTCAGCAGGCTTATTTGGTCGGGCGCCATCCGGGTTTCGCTTTAAGTGGTGTTGGCGCGCATTTCTTTATTGAATACCGGATAGAGCAATTAGATGTTCAACGTTTAAATCGGGTGCTAAATCGTCTGATCCAGCGTCATCCAATGCTCAGAACCGTGGTTGTTAATGGGCAGCAACAGGTATTAGAAAATGTCCCGCAGTTCTCCGTCAAACAACATCAATTCACCAATATTAAGCGGGCCGACACATTACGTGAACAGCTTTCACATCAGGTATTAGATGCCGGCAACTGGCCGGTATTCGATTTCCAGCTTGCGCAAGATGATGGAATTATCTCCCGACTATTTGTCAGTCTGGATAATCTGCTATTAGACGGGTTGAGCATGCAGATATTGCTGGCCGAATTAGAACAGCTCTATCTCGACGAGCAACATGAATTGCCACCATTGAAAGTGACATTCCGGGATTGTGTGTTATGCCAGCAGCAAATGCCGACGCACCAGCATTCGCTGCAATATTGGCAGGAGCAAGTGAAAACATTACCACTGGCACCACAATTGCCACTGCGTATTGCCCCGGAAGAGGTTCAATCCCCACGTTTTGTGCGCTATAGCGATCGGTTATCTGCATATGAATGGAGCCAGTTAAAACAACATGCAGCGCCTTATCAGATAACGCCTTCCGCGCTATTAATTGCGGCTTATGCAGCGGTTCTTTCTGCATTCAGTACTAAACCGGAGCTAACGCTCAACCTTACCCTTTTCGATCGTCCGCACTGGCATGAAGATATTAATCACATTCTGGGTGATTTCACTTCTCTGTCATTACTGGCCTGGCGCCCGAAGAAAAATTGGTTATCAAGTGCCCGTAGATTGCAACAACAGCTCTGGCAGGATCTGGATCACCGTCACATTTCAGCAATTAGAGTGATGCGTGAATTGGCACAGAGCCGTAGCCCCGATGCGGCCATTATGCCGGTCGTTTTCACCAGTGCATTGGGAACACACCAAGGGCAATTTCTTTCGCATTCATCATGGATGAAACCCGTTTGGGGTATTTCCCAAACGCCACAAATCTGGTTGGATCACCAGGTTTATGAATCTGATAATGAACTTTGTCTAAATTGGGATGCTGTCGAAGAATTGTTTGAACCGCGTCAGTTGCAAAACATGTTCAATAGCTACATGACGCTGTTGCGTACCCTTGCGGCACAGCCAGAAAGTTGGCATGCAGCACTGGAACAACTGATGCCACGCCAGCAATCCGTGATGGTTGAAAATACTGCTGTTGCCATTGCGCCATCACTGAGTTCAGCGGGATATGACCCACAAATATGCAGCGAAATTCAACGCCTGTTCTTGTCTATAACAAATCATCCTATTAACGCACAACAAAACTTTTTTGAGGCAGGAGCCAGCTCGCTACAGCTAATTCAATTGCATAGCAAATTACAACATGCGGGTTTTTATCATCTTGCCGTGACTGATTTATTTGCTTATCCAACAGCAGAGACGCTCAGTTTGCGCTGCCGGAAGGATCCCCACGACGGAAATCGCCAGTCGATTACCCCTCGTCAGCGTCAACAACAAAAGCGTTTGCAACAACGGGAAAGACGTCATAAAGGAGCTGCATAATGACTGATTTAACACCTCACTACGATAATTGCGATCCTATCGCAGTGATTGGCCTTGCCTGCCACTTTCCGCAGGCGCCAGATAGCGATACTTTCTGGCATAACCTGCAACACGGAGTTGAGTGTACTGTTCCACTCTCCCGTCAAACATTATTAGATGCAGGTATTCCTCCTGAAGTTATTGAGAGTGAAAATTTTGTCAATCGGGCAGCGATATTAGAGAAGGCGGAGCAATTTGACGCCTCGCTGTTTGGTTATTCACGTCAGGAAGCGGAGATGCTCGATCCTCAACAGCGTCTTTTTCTCCAGACTGCCTGGCATGCCCTTGAGCATGCCGGTTATGCGCCACGCCATGTCCCGTTGAAAACCGGTGTTTTTGGTAGTAGCCGAGTCAGTACTTGGCCTTCATGGTCACAATTTTCCATGACTGATGTTGGCAAAGTTAAAGGGCTTCAAGCGTTAATCAGTAACGATAAAGATTATCTTGCGACACGTACCGCGTATAAATTAAACCTAAAAGGCCCGGCACTGACGGTACAAACAGCGTGTTCAAGTTCACTGGTTGCCGTACATATAGCTTGTGAAAACCTGCGTGCCGGTGAGTGTGACATGGCGTTGGCTGGTGGTGTGGCAGTTTCTTTCCCGCAAGAAAGTGGTTACTTGTATCAGCCGGGAATGATCTTCTCCCCTGATGGGCATTGCCGCCCTTTTGATAGCCAAGCAAATGGCACCTATGGTGGCAATGGCGTTGGTGTTGTCACGCTAAAACGCTTAAGTGATGCTCTGCGCGATGGCGATCCCATCATGGCTGTGCTACGTGGCAGTGCAATTAATAATGACGGCAATGAGAAAGTTGGCTTTACTGCCCCTTCGGTTAACGGTCAGCGCAACGTTATTATCGAAGCACTTCAACTGGCGGATGTCAGTGTTGATGATGTTGGGATGATCGAGGCACATGGCACAGGAACGCCTCTTGGCGATCCGATAGAAGTTGACGCGTTACACAGCATATTTTCTGACCGTAGTGTGGCGGTACCGCCTTGTTATCTTGGCTCAGTGAAAAGCAATATGGGCCATCTTGATACGGCTGCCGGCATTGCTAGCTTGATTAAAGCGGTTCTGTCTGTTTGGCATGGACATATTCCACCGACGATCAATGTTCAGCAACCCAACCCAGCTTTACGGTTGGAACAAAGTCCATTCAAGCTGGCAACACAAGGGCAACGCTGGACACAAGCATTACGTACCGCGGGCGTCTCTTCGTTTGGTATTGGTGGTACTAACTGTCATGTCGTCGTGCAATCATTGCCAGAGAAATTACGTCGTCACCGTGTCCATCATGCGCAGACTTCGCCTTTATTGCTCTCTGCTGCTTCTGAATTTTCATTACGTCAATTGGCCCAACGTTATGCGGCTGCACTCAATGGTGCACCAGAGCATCATGCAGATTTGGCATGGACCGCATTACAGGGGCGTGATTTTTCATTACCCTGGCGTTTAGCGTTGACGCTAACGCCACAGAGTGCTGCAAATTTATCCGCTTTTGCCAACAAGAAACCAACACAAAATGTTTTCAGTGGGCAAATCAACAGCGAAAGTAAGCAACTTTGGCAATTTAGCGGCCAAGGTTGCCAATGGTCTGGCATGGGAAAAGCAATGTATGCCAGCTCTCCTGTTTTTTCCGCTATGTTGGATCGTTGCTGTGCAGCCTGTGCATCAGGGTTGGCATTGCCATTAAAAGCCGTGATGTTCGGAGAGCATGATGCCGCATTAGCCACCACCGAATACGCACAACCGGCAATTGTGGCGCATCAGATTGCACTGGCGGCACATTGGCGGGCGCTTGGATTGAAGCCTGATTATGTATTGGGGCACTCGGTTGGAGAATTTGCCGCTGCCGTTGTTGCCGGGATTCTCACACCTGAACAGGTGATGCCGCTCGTTGCGGTACGAGGCAAACTGATGCAAAGCTGCTCCCAAGGGGGCGCAATGCTGGCGGTTTTTGCCAATGAAGAAGAAGTACTTCCGTTCGTTTGTTCGCTGGCATTAGATTTGGCGGTTTGCAATGGCCCACAACACTGGGTTTGGGCCGGTACAGCAACGGAAATTGCTACTTTGGCGCAACGTCTGGAACAACAGCAGATTCGTTGCCAACGTCTAAACGTTGCCTGTGCAGCACATTCAGCCATGCTTGATGGCGTACTGGAGGCATTTTCTCTGCGTTGTAGCCAGTTGCAACCTACATTGGGGGAAATCCCGCTGATTTCTACCCTGACAGCCAATATTGCAACGGCTGAACAATTGGGTTCACCAGACTACTGGCGTAACCATATGCGTCAGACCGTACGCTATTACCCGGCGGTTGAATTTGCTCGCCAGCAAGGGGTGACATTATTCATGGAGATGGGGGCTGATGCACAATTAACTGGCATCGGGCGGCGTGTCAGTCTGCCACAGGAAACCTGGATTGCTAGCGTACAGCGCCAAGGCTCTCCAGAGACAACTCAGCAAACGGCTCTTATGCAACTTTACTGTGCTGGTGTGCATCTTGACTGGCCGCATCTTTTCTCGCTTACTGGGGAAAAATGTCATGCTCCGCTCTATCCATTTGATGAGCAGCATTATCGCTTCCCTGCAACCAAATCTGTGCAGCCCACAACCAATATCAATACTGGACTTGATGTCAATGCTCTGCTCGATCCTGCCATTGAGCAAAACCCCGATGCTGCAACACTACGTGAGTTGTATACCGATGCATTGGTATATCAATGTCATGGGCGTGATACTGAACAAGGTTTCAGTGCTATCGACACTATTCGGGCTGGCCGTCTGCAACCTCGTTGGCGCCCTTTGTTGGAACAATTGCTAACCTATTGCGTCCAGCAAGGTTATTACCGGGAAGTTTTTGGGCCAACAACAAGTAAAATGTATCGTCCTGATCGTCCCCTGCCATATGCCAAACGCAGATTATTAGAGGCACGTTTACTCACTGCTTTCCCTGCTTTGATTTATGCGGGTGAGCGTCTATTTGCCCTGTTAAGCGATCGTTGCGATCTGCCGCGTCAGTTTGTATCAACACAAGCTGCAACCAACTCATGGCTTCCCGCACCACAACCGTGCCCCGATACCCACTATGCCCTACACTGGCGTACAATAAACATCACAGATAACCCAAGATCTTCAACGGCATATACTCTCCGTTCTTCAACTGAGAATGACGAGATAGTTAATCATTGGTGTCAGGCGGGTATTCATTTACAGCCAGAAAGCGGAAATATCTTATTGCTGCTTACTGGCAGTGATGTACTTGAATTATGCAATCAAGTTATTACCGAACTAAAACGTGATGAAGAAATACCATTAACCGTTGTCACCTGTGGCGCTCAACCGGAAACCACTTTATCACCAGAGAATATCAATCCAGCTCAATATGCTGTCTGGGCATTGTTACGTGTCGCAGTTGAAGAATATCCCCATCGTCGTATTCAAGCGATTGATATTACTGATATCAACGATGCTGACGCTTTGTCATTAGCGCTTGGATATTTAAGTGAACATAACCGTTGGCTGAGAATACGTGGCAACCAAGTCTCTGTACCCGTTTTACAACGTCAATCCTTACTGCTTTCTCAACAGCCGATGTCGATTCCTCATCAGGGTTGGCATATCGTAACTGGGGGAATGGGCGGAATTGGTCAGATTTCCATCCGTTGGTTGTTGGCTCAAGGTGCACGTAGAATCGCGGTACTTGCCCGTCGTCAACATGCGGATTGGGATGCTTTTGTTCAAGAGTTATCACTGAATATTGAATGTGAGATCCGCTGGATTAACGTTGATGTTACTGATACGCCAGCTTTGTTAAATGCAGTGCAGACGCTGGCACAAGAGGATGGTATCGCCGGGGCAATTCATGCGGCGGGTATCGCTGATCACACCCAGTTGGCAGAACTTGAACCTCAACGTCTGTCACAAATGTTATCGATAAAAGCCCTAAGTGCATCGGCATTGCAAATTGCTCTTAAGCAACATAATGCACACTATCTGTTGCTTCATTCTTCTGCCGCATCAATGTTAGGTGCTCAAGGGCAAGGTGCTTATGCCGTTGCCAATGCTTACCTGGAATCTTTGGCGCTGACAGCACCGAGTCCGTTGATGGTAAAAACACTGGTTTGGGGTGTTTGGGGTGGCGTTGGTATGGCCCGCGAGCGGCGATTAGTGGAAAAATTGGCACAAGATGGCATGTTACCGTTCAGCGTCAATGAAGGTATCTGGCATTTTTATCAATCTCTGCGTACCGCATCTCCTTGCTATCTGGCAATACGGTTAGATGAGCATCATCCTGATATTTCGCGACGTTTACAGGCTGACACTGCTCATATCCATCCAGTGGCAACCCCAGCTCCTTCATACTCTGTCGATAACACGCTGTATCAGGACAGTGAAGAACGGCTTAATTGGTTGCGTCAACGTATTGCTGCATTGCTACGATTAGAACAGCCTGAATGTTTGGCACCGCAACAGGACTTACTGCAATTTGGTTTGGATTCCCTGCTGTTCCTGGAGCTAAATGCGGTGATCCACCAGCAATTTGGTTTCAGATTAACTGCCGAGTTGGCTTATCAGAATATGACTTTAGAGGGGCTTAATCGGCTTATTGGCGACGCATTACCTGAACAACCAGTAACCTGTTCTCAGCCCGAGATCATTATTGACAGCGCCCAACGTCATGCTCCATTCCCGTTAACACCCATTCAGCACGCTTACTGGATTGGTCGTACTCAGGCCATTGATTTCGGCGGTGTCGCGTGTCACGTCCTATTTGAATGGGATTTGACACTGGATAGTTTTGATATTCCGCGTTTTGAACAGGCATGGAATGCTTTAATTCAGCGTCATGGCATGTTGCGCATGGTCGTGGATGAAGACGGACAACAAAGAATTTTGCCTGAAACGCCTTGGTATGTGTTATCACAAGATGATTTGCGGATGTTGGATGAAATCGCTTGCCAACAGGCGCTGGTTCAGCGTCGTCATACGCTTTCTTACCAAGTCCCGCCAGCAGAACAGTGGCCGTTGTTTGAAGTTTCTGTTTCTCTGCTACCGAATGCACGCTGTCGCTTACATATGAATCTGGATCTGTTGCAGTTTGACGTACAGAGTTTCCGGATCATGATGGACGATTTGCAACGCGCTTACCACCAGCAACCCCTGATCCCGCAGGTGTTTACTTTCCGTGACTATGTGATGGCGGAACAAGCTCAACGGGCAAGTAAAGAGTGGCAGGCATCATGGGCATATTGGCAGGAACAATTACCTTCGTTGCCTCCGGCGCCAAGATTACCGCTGAATCCACAACTGCCCCAGCGTAGTCAGCCACAATTCACAACTTATGAAGGTCGATTAGCACAATCTGATTGGCAAATGCTTAAACAACGCTGGCAACAATGGGGCGTGACTCCTTCTGCCGGTCTGCTGACGCTGTTTGCTCATACTCTGGAATGGTATAGCCGTCATCCGCTGTTTACTCTCAACCTGACATTCTTTAACCGGCAACCTTTCCATCCAGAGGTTCAAGATCTGATTGGTGATTTTACCTCAGTCATGTTGATGGATTTTGATTTGCGCAAAATAATCTCCTTGCGTGCCAGCATGGAGAAAACACAAGCTTTGCTGTGGCAACGGCTGAGCCATAACTATGTCAATGGTGTTGAGGTGTTGCGAGAACTTGGCCGTCAACAAAATGGTGAAGCTCAAAGCAGGCAACCGCTGACGCCGGTAGTTTTCACCAGCATGTTGGGAATGGCACAAGAAGGCGTCGCCATTAAACAATCCATCACTCAGTTACTGGGTGATCCAGTCTTTGTTCTGAGTCAAACCCCGCAAGTCTGGCTGGATCATCAGGTCATGGAAGTGGATGGTGATTTACTGTTTAACTGGTACTGCATGGATGATGTATTGGCACCGGGGGTTATTGAAGCACTATTTGCCGTTTATAATGCTCTGTTAGTGCAAATTTGCCATCAGACTGACTGCATAGAACATTATGATCTTCATATCCCCCCTTCCGGTCATACCCGTTATAACTTCTGGCCGCAACAACCCGAATTGCATCAAGCTGAACAATATTTGCGTACTAAACCTGAAGTACGGTTGGCAGAAATTCAGCCACGTCAGGACGATACGCAAGGTTATAACTTATGGCTGGTGGCAGAAGATAATTTGCCATTATCGCTACCAGAACCATTGTCAATAAACACCGATGTGTTACCGCTGCCTGAGTTGGCAGAACAACAGTCATTTGAGCGTTCCTGGCAACACATTGAACAGCAAGCGTTATTTGGTCTGAGCCAGACATTACTGCGTCATAATCTGTTCACTTATCCTCAGCAATGTCACTCTCGTGCAGAGATTGAACAACGTTTACAACTGGCACCACAGTATCAGCGTCTTCTTACCCAATGGCTGACGTTATTAAACAACCAAGGATTGATTGAAAAAACCGCTGATGGATACCGTTGTCTGCAACCGCTTACTCATGTTCTTGCTCCTACAGCAAAACTGGACGATGCCGTATGGTGTCAAACGATTAGCCGTTATGTTGCAACATGTATCGAGCAACATGATGCCCTGCTTGCCGGGCGAGGTAATGCGTTGGAACTGCTGTTTGCCGATAAACAGACCACTGCCAGCCTCTATAGTGAGAATCCAGCGTTACGATGCCTGAACCAAACTGCCGCTGAAATTGTCCGGCAATTGAATCAAGTATCTGATCATTTCACTGTACTGGAAGTCGGTGCAGGAACTGGAGCAACCTCATCGAAGGTGCTTAAGCACAATGCACAATCGATTGAACGCTATCACTTTACCGATGTTTCGCCGCTATTCCTGGATGATGCACGCCAGTTGCTCAATCATTATGGCGAAACTGTAAAATTTGCGCTGTTCGATATTAATCAGCGTATTGATTTTAGCCAGCATCCTGAGTCCGGTTATGATCTGATTATGGCGGTTAACGTGTTACATGATGCAACCCATCTGCGAAACACCTTGCAACGCCTGTCACGGTTACTAAAAACCGGTGGATGGTTGCTGATTATTGAATCGACGAAACGCGAAAGTGCGATGCAACTCGCCAGTGTTGGTTTTATTGAAGGCATTAATGCCTGGAGTGATGATCGCGGCGATAGTGCATTGATGGCGCTTGCGGACTGGCGTAAGTGCTTGGAGAAATCTGGCTATCGGGTTTCATTGGAATGGCCGGGGCAAGATGGACCAGAACTGCATCAACAACTGATTCTGGCGCGTGCTGAACGGCAAACACGGCTCAATATCAGTGAAATAGCGGCACAATTTTCCACTTTGCCTTATTCATTGCATGTTCAACAGCAAGAACAATTACCATTGATCATGACCGCTAAAGAGAGAGTAGCACAGCGATCAACTCTGGAAGCAGTACAATCGGAAACAGCGGATAACCAGCTCCATGATATAGAGCAGCAGGTAATCGCGCTCTGGTGTTCACTGCTTCCTCAGCCAATACAGCGCCACAGTGACTTTTTCCAAAGTGGCGGTGACAGCTTAATTGCTACCCGAATGGTGGTGCAATTGCGTCGTCAAGGTTACGAACAGGCAAATCTGCAACAGCTTTTTGAACATCCTAAATTGAGTGAGTTTTGTCGCACCTTGCGAATAGTTGAAACAACACCCGCTACACAGGCTGTTCCACTTGAGGCTAAGCCAGCATCGGAGCAGACGCTTCCACTGACTGCGTTGCAATATGCCTATTGGTTAGGCGAAAGCCAGCTATTCCAATTTGGTAACGGCATTGCGCATTTCTACGCTGAACTGGCTATCAACGATCTTGATCTGCCACGTTTTACCGCAGCTTGGAACCGTGTGGTGAGCCATCATGCGCAATTACGTGGCTATGTGAAGGATGGGCAATATCATATTCTGCCGGAAGTGCCCTGCTATACCCCGACGGTAATTGACTGTCGTAACATGATGCCTGATCAACGCGAGACAAAACTCGCTGATGCCCGCGATATCTTGCGCACTAAAGGTGTTCCTAGCGATAACTGGCCGCTGTTTGATTTGACGCTATATTGTACTGATGACCGGGTATGTTTATTGCATTTGACTATCGACCTACTGGTTGCTGATGGCAAAAGTCTGACGTTAATCCTACGCGATTTGCAACGCGGATATCAGGAACTTAACTGGCAGCCAGAACCACCGGCAGCGACTATTAGTGACTATATTCAAGCACTGGAGGATGAGAAAACGGGGGAAGCCTGGCAACAAAGCCAGCAATATTGGCTTAATCGCTTACCTTATCTGCCTGATGCTCCTGTGTTACCGTTAAAAGATCATCAGTCACAAGAACTTAATCAACAATGTCTGACGGGATATATCAGTCCGCAACAATGGCAGCGTTTGCAACAACGTGCAGCAGAATACCGAGCTTCACCATCACAGGTTATGCTGACGTTATTCACCCATATTCTAGCGGTATGGAGCAACAGCGAGCATTTCACCATCAATGTTCTGCATGGCAACCGACTGTTAATGCCGCAACATTGCGATACGCTGGTCGGAAATCTGTCTACTACATCATTATTGGAAGTGGATTTACGCAATAGCACAGGATTCAGTGACGCGCTAAGTCGGATACAGAAACAGTGGTTAGCTGATCTGCAACATGCTCTGTTTGACGGACAACTGGTACTCCGAGAGAAAAATCAGCACCGTCACAATCTAAACGCCGGTATGCCGATTGTGTTCAACGATACAACCGGTACTGCGGGCCAGGGGCCATCAGGGCTGGGAACGCTGAATCTCTTTGGTGCGCAAACACCGCATATTTATCTCGACTGTATGCTGATTTCCGGTTCAGATGGTGGCGTTATCATTCAATGGGCAATTTTGCCGCAACTGTTCCAGCCACAAGTTGCAGAAAACATGTTTGCGCATTATCAGGCTAGTGTCGTCGCCCTGCTTGAACCCGATTACCAATGGAGCACCTTACTTCCAGAGTGGCTCCCGGTAAGTGATCGGATTTTGTGCCAAGATAGTAATGCGACAAAGAATGTGTTTCCGCCCCACACACTCTGTTCGTTAATTGAGCAGTCGGTAAATCGCTACCCACAACGTACCGCTGTAGTCGATGCTTATCGTCAAATCGATTACCGCACTTTGTGGTCACAAAGCCTGACGCTGGCTGCCCATCTACAAGCACAAGAAAATCAGCATTCGCCTCTGATTGGCGTGGTGATGGAAAAAGGTTGGGAACAGATTATCGCGGTTATAGCGATTTTATTGGCGGGACGGGCTTATCTACCTATTGATGCCAGCTACCCGCAACAACGCATCCATCAGCTATTGGCATCAGGAGAAGTTGATATTGTATTGACTCAACCTAAGTTTGCTCAACAGCTGAGTTGGCCTGATGGTGTACAGGTTATCTCTCTGGATGAAATATTACTTAACCGCTTGCCGAAAAATACCGGTGAACAGCGTTTGTCTGCCCATCCTGAGGATTTGGCTTATGTGATTTTCACATCAGGTTCTACTGGCAAACCGAAAGGCGTGATGATAGATCATCAAGGTGCGGTTAATACCATTCTTGATATTAACCAACGTATTGCTCTCAATGAACACGATAGCGTACTGGCAATATCAGAATTGACATTCGATCTTTCAGTTTATGATCTGTTCGGTACTTTAAGTTGTGGGGCAAAACTAGTTATTCCTTCTCCTGGTGACAGCCGACAACCTGACAAGTTATTGACGCGGTTACAACAAGAATCAGTCACAGTTTGGAACTCTGTTCCGGCATTTGTACAACTGCTTGAGGAGTACGCCAGAGATTATCCGCACTCCTTAGAGAGTCTGCGCTGGATATTGATGAGTGGTGATTGGATACCAACCAGTTTGCCAGAAAGATTATCTGCCCTTCACCCTGCCCTGAATATTCTTAGTTTGGGCGGTGCAACTGAAGCGTCAATCTGGTCTATTGCCTATCCTATCGTTCAGGTTGATCCAAACTGGCACAGCATTCCATATGGAAAACCACTGGCTAATCAGACTTTCTATGTGCTTAATGCAACGCTTTCACCCTGCCCGGTTTGGGTAACGGGGGAACTCTATATTGGTGGACAAGGGTTAGCGCTAGGCTACTGGGCTGATTTAGAAAAAACTGCACAAGCCTTTATTACCCATCCTCAAACCGGTGAACGGTTATACCGCACTGGTGATTTAGGGCGCTGGCGGCCAGACGGTAATATTGAGTTTCTGGGACGCAATGATCATCAGATTAAGATTCGTGGCTATCGGATTGAGTTAGGCGAGATCGAACACCGCTTATGCGAGCATCCGGATATACAACAAGCGTTAGCGTTTGCACATACTACGTCAACCGGTGCATTGCAACTCGTTGCGGGTGTACGTTTATCTGATGAAGCCCCGCTATCTACAGAGCTTTTACCGGTTCTGCCTCATTGGTTGCAACAGACCTTGCCCGTCTGGATGTGTCCACAGCGATTTATCATTCTTGATACGATCCCTATATCCGACAACGGCAAAATTGACAGACGCGCATTGGCAGTTTTGGTTGAGGAGGCAGCACAGGAAATCAATCTTGCATCGTCGGTTGCTCTCAGTGTGACAGCACAAGCTGTGTTGAACCTTTGGCAATCAGTATTGGAACAACAAGCTATCAGTGTGCATGAGAGTTTCTTTACGTTAGGTGGAGACTCTCTGGCGGCGGTACGGTTAATGGTGAAAATCAATCAGACTTTTGACCGTCAATATCCACTCAGCCTGTTACAAACTTACGATACCGTACACTCTTTGGCTGAATTCATTGAACATCAGCCAGAAAACCCTTGCCAAGGGGTGATATTGAACGAGGGAAGCGTTGAACAACCTGTCCTGTTTATCGTCCATCCTATTGGTGGGCATCTGTTGGGGTATCGTCATTTAGCAGCCAATTTCGGTGACCAACGCATGATTGGGTTGGCATTTTCGCCAGATAATTTAAATACAGATACTCCTTCTGTGGCAGCGTTGGCGGCTGACTATATCAGTCAAATCCGAGCTTTCCAGCCACAAGGACCTTATGCCTTGGCAGGATGGTCGTTCGGTGGATTGGTGGCTTATGAAATGGCTCATCAATTACGTGCGGTGGGTGAAAGTGTTTCTCAATGTATCCTGATTGACTGCTTTGCGCCAAATGTGCGCACCGATTTGACGCTGAATGAAACATTTTGTCATCGTCATTTCTTGCTCGATTTGCAGGGGCAATTCCCTGGTCTGACGTTGAATAATCATGTTATCGCAGCTGATACTAAGACTTTCCTTAATGCGTTGCACGATGCCTTGCCGCAATCTGCCAAGATTGATAGCTCGCTGACCGCACTTTATGACGTGTGGCGTCATAACCTGAATGCGTTGCTTGACTACTGTCCGCCGCAGACTTCACAGCCTTTCTGGCTTATACGGGCAGCACAGGCACTACCTGATTTTATGGATTATCTCGATCCAACCACTATCGCCTCAATCGATCTTGGCTGGCAGGCTTTTGGGCCAGTCAATGTGACACAACTTGCGGGCGATCATTACACCTTGTTCCAACATGAACATGTTGGCTCATTGGTTACTTGTCTGAAAGATATCTTGAATTCAGTACCAACCACTAATTTTGTTAAGGAGAACATATGATAAAGCCACGGCGGGTTCTGATTGCCGGTTCGAAATTTGGCGAATTATATCTTAATGCGTTCTTACAACCTCAGTCTGGTTTGGAATTAGCCGGTATTTTGGCACAGGGCAGTGCTCGCTCGCAGCAACTTGCCTGTGATTTTAATGTGCCCCTATTCCGCTCACTGGATGAACTACCAGATGATATTGATATTGCCTGCGTGGTAATACGGGCGGAGGTTATTGGCGGCAAAGGCGATCAGCTCACTCAGGCACTTTTGGCGCATGGAATTTCTGTCATTCAGGAACACCCCCTTGATGCCGAAGCCATTAAAAGACATCAATTAACCGCAAACAAACATGATGCAATGTTTTGGGTAAATAGCTTTTATAGCCAATGTCATGCTGGAAGAAGTTGGTTACATGCGGCGCGGCAAATCACTCACTTATCACAGCAACGTCCGGTAAGTGGTTATCTGACAACCAGTCGCCAATTGCTATTTTCCGCGCTCGATCTGTTGTTACAGGCATGTCACTGTCCGGAACAGATGGAGATAGTCTATGTCGGTCAGCGAAGCAGTGCATTTCATTGCTTTGAACTTAGCTTCGCAGGGACAACAGTAACATTAAACGTGCAATCCTATCTGGACCCGAGAGATCCCGATATGCACAATCTGGTAATGCATAAAATGACGCTGATCTGGCCTGTCGGTTATCTTACGCAGGAAGCCAGTTACGGGCCGGTCATCTGGACACCCGTTCTTCATGCACCTGATCATCTGAACAACGAACAAAGCCTCTACCTGAATGCCAGCCAGCCGGATGATAACTATCTGTACCAAGCAACATCACAAATTCTTTGTCCGGCAACCAAAAACTGGATGACAGCATTTGAATGTGATGGTGCTAAAGGTGTGGCATTTCTGCTCAATACCTTAGGTTCTGTATTGAACGGTGCCCTCTGCCCACCGGCTTTTGCTTACGATTACCAACTGCGGTTAGCAGGTTTATGGCAACAAATTTTGCGTATTATGGGAGAGCCTGTTACTCAGGATTTATCGTCCCCTGTTTGGATTGAGCCAGCAAAATTGATGTTAACTAAGGAAGAATGTTGATGACGTGGTCACTCCCTACACACCCGATGATTCGTCCTTGCCTGACGACTCACGGCAAACCCAAATACACGCTGTTAATCTGCCCCTTTGCCGGGGGCAGTACCAGTGCATTCCGCCACTGGTCCACACTAGAAAATTCAGATATAGCGGTTTCACTAGTGATTTACCCCGGACGAGACAGTCGTATGACGGAAAAGGCAGCCACCAGTATTGCGACATTGGCGCAATCACTTTCTGACCTGATGGTGTCATTCACCTCCGCACAAAGAGAGAACCTGATACTTGTCGGTCACAGTATGGGGGCCCAAGTTGCTTTTGAAACTTGCCAACGCCTTGAGCAACAAAATTGTTTACCCAAGGCGCTGGTGCTTTCGGGGTGCCATGCACCTCATCTTCAATCCCGCCGCCAACTTAGCGGATTACCTGATCATGAGTTTATTGAACAATTGATTGATATCGGCGGTTGTAGCCCGATTTTGCGAGAAGATCCCGGCTTGCTTGCGCTGTTCTTGCCGATGCTACGGGCTGATTTTCTTGCTACGGAACATTATCACCGGCTCGTTCAGACTGACGCGATAAAACTGCAAACACCAACATTGCTGCTTTATGGCAGTGAAGATAAAGAGGCTTCTGCGATAGAAGTTCAGCAGTGGCAACAATGGCTTGCGGACGGAGAGCAACACCTTTCATATCGCTACAAGGAGATTGTAGGCGACCATTTTTATATTACTCAAGAACCTGAGAATTTTATTCGCCACGTTACACAATTTATACAATATGTTTGTTTACAGGAGTTCGCATAATGGCACCTTTTTCTATTCTAGGGAAAACACTTACTATGGCGCCAGACTACCTTTGGAATGGCAAAACGCTGGACCAACAACTTGCCGGGTGGTCTGGTATTTGGGGTGATAAAACAGCGCTGATCTATCAAGAACAACAACTAACTTACCGTGAATTGCACCAATTCGCAGAGAGATTGGCCAGCGGACTATTTCGTCGTGGGATCCGTCGTGGGGATAACGTTATGGTACAACTGCCTAACCGTATCTCCTTTGTCGTTACCTGTTTTGCCCTGTTCAGGCTCGGTGCTCATCCGGTGTTATTAATGCCGACACAGCGGACTCATGATGTTCATGCTCTTTGCCAGATTGCACTCCCGGTTGCTTACATTATCCCTGATTGCTTCCATGATTTTGACTACCGAAAAATGGCACGAGAAATTGTGGCATCTTGCCCCGATCTAAAACACATTATTGTTGATGGAGAAGCGGAAGAATTTACCGCATTGGCATCCATTGATGATGAACCGGTAAATATTCCCGGCCCAAGTTATGGTGATATTGCTGTATTGCTGCTTTCTGGCGGAACAACCGGTACACCGAAACTCATTCCCCGTACTCACGATGCTTATACCTATGATTTTGTGCTGTCAGCCCGTCTGTGTACGGTAAATACAGAAAGTGTTTATCTAGCCGTATTGCCTGTGGCACATAACTTCACACTAGGCAGTCCCGGTATTTTGGGCACCCTTTCCCAGGGCGGAAGTGTCCTTCTGAGTGATACCGCCAGTTTTGATGAGGCCATGCCGCTAATCGAGCAACACAAAGTGACCCATCTGGCATTAGTACCAGCTCTGGCTCGGCTCTGGGAACAGGCTCGCGACTGGGAACAAAGCGATCTTTCATCCTTACGCTGTTTGCAAGTGGGTGGTGGCAGGTTGACACCAGAACTAGCGGAGCAAGTAATAGCACGCCTTGGGCCTTTGCAGCAGGTGTTTGGTACAGCGGAAGGATTACTCTGTTATACCCGATTGGATGATCCCCACGAGGTCATCATTAATACCCAAGGGCGTCCGTTATCAGAAGAAGATGAGATCAAAATTGTTGATACCAATTTACAACCTGTAGTACCCGGCGAGGTAGGAGAACTGATTACACGTGGTCCCTACACTATTACGGGATATTACCGTGCAGAGCTGCATAATACCGTGGCTTTCACCGCCGATGGGTTCTATCGCACCGGCGATCTGGTTCGTATGACCTCAGATGGCAACCTGATCGTTGAGGGCAGAATTAAAGAGCAGATTAACCGCAGTGGTGAGAAAATTTCGACCCAAGAAGTTGAGACCTTGCTGCTGCAACACCCTAACATTGATGATGCCGTTGTCATTTCTGTGCCTGATGAACTGTTGGGTGAACGAACCTGCGCCTGTTTACCTAACAACGGCAATCAACCGGAACCGGTGCAGATAGCGGCATTTCTACAACAGAAAGGGGTTCAGCGTCATAAAATTCCTGACCAATGGTTGTTTGCCCCATATTGGCCACTCACCACCGTGGGAAAAATTGATAAACGCCGCTTGGTACAGATGGCACAAGCAGAACATGGTCGCCCAATGCAGCAATATCATGAACAAACTGTTGTTATTACCAGCACTCCGTTAGATTTGATCACACATTTGCTTTCAGACGACGATGCACAACCTTATATGCTCTATGAAACAAAAGGTGAATGGTCACTTGGGATAGGCTGTGCAGCAACCATTAGTGCAGATGCATCGGGACAATTAATTGATCCACAAGGTAATCGTCATCCATACGATATCAACACGTTAAGCCAAAAACTTGAACAGGCGCTCAATGCTCTTCCTATTCAGAATTGGCGGGCTTATGGAAGAACTTTATTTGAATTCTCCCATATGACCTACGGGTTGCTATTAGCACAACAAAACGAAGCGTTAATAAAAATCACTATTCCACAGCATGAATTACGCATAACTCAAGGACAGGTTCTGATACGAACTCTCGAAGAGAGTCAACTCGCCATATTGAGGGAGAAAATCAGACGGGCTGATCAATTCGGCACACCTGCTTTCTCATGTACAGAAGATATGGAAATTATCAATACGTCAGATGCGGCGAAACGTTATCAAGATAACGTCGCCAATGCTGTTAAGGATATTGCCGCAGGTCACTACCAAAAAGTGATCCTGTCACGTCGAGTTGAACTTGGCTCGGATATTGATATGCCACACAGTTATTGGTTAGGCCGCCAAGCTAACACACCTGCTCGCTCCTTCTTCTTACGTGATGAAGATTTCTCTGTTTATGGTTTTAGCCCGGAAACTGTGGTTGAAGCGGATGGTTCAGGCTGGGTTAGCACGCAACCATTGGCTGGTACCAGAGCATTGACACATGATAAAGATCAGGATCAACGATTGAGAGCAGATTTGCTTTCTGACCCGAAGGAGATCTCTGAACATGCTGTTTCGGCTAAATTAGCATTAGAGGAACTGGCACCGATTTGTCAGGCTGACACACTTTGTGTATCAGAGTTTATGGCGATTCGTGAACGGGGTTCCGTACAACATTTAGCATCACGGGTAAAAGGATTGCTACAAACAGACAAAAATCGTTGGGATGCGTTCATCGCTCTGTTCCCGGCAGTCACCGCTTCGGGGATACCGAAAAAACCTTCTTTACAAGCAATTTCACGTTATGAAGGCGAACCACGTCGGCTTTATAGCGGTTGTGTCATGTTATTAGATAGCTCAGGTAAACTAGATGCGGCGCTGGTATTACGTTCTCTCTATCAGTATCAAGGTCGCTGTTGGCTCCAGGCTGGCGCAGGGTTGGTCAGAGATTCAAAACCAGAAAGAGAATGGCAGGAAACTTGTGAAAAACTTGACTGCATTATGAAATACGTTCGCCGCTACCCCGGAAAAAAGAGTAAATGAAGTAATAACACCTCTGGGAAAACCAGAATTGTTTCTGGTTTTCCCTAGACGACTCATTTTCTACTATGCTTAATCAGTCACCTCTAATTTTTCCTTCTGTGACAACCAGTAACTTAAAAAAACCAAACAAATAGATATCAGCTTGCAACTATTCTTGCTGGTGCCCATTTTACTTGGAGGCAATAAATATGTTTTCTCGTCGTGATATCTTGAGGGCATCCGCAATTGGCGCGGCGGCTGCTAGTATGGGTAGTATGATTAAATCCGCTGTTGCTGATGAACAGCACAATACTATTGCCGCTGGTAATAGTAAACCATCCACAAATGCTAAAAGTTTGTATAAATATAAATTCACAGATAGTAAAAAACGGGTATTGGAAAATGGATGGGCGCGGGAAGCTACGATAGAACAATTCCCGATATCTGAAGGGATTGCGGGCGTTGATATGTTACTTGAACCGGGTGGTGTGCGTGAACTTCATTGGCATGCTATTGCCGCTGAATGGGCATATATGCTTGAAGGCCATGCACGTATTACCATTATCGATCCGGAGGGCAAAAGTGAAGTAGCTGATTTTGGTCCCGGCGATGTATGGTATTTTCCCAAAGGTCATGGTCATTCCATTCAGGCGCTTGAAGATGGCGCACATTTTATTCTGACTTTTGATGACGGGCACTTCTCGGAATTTGGCACTTTCAGCATCACTGATTGGATAACACATATGCCGAAAGAAGTGCTTGAGAAAAGTGTCAACATGCCGGCATCCGTTTTTTCTAAAATTAAACAGGGTGAAGCTTACATCGTCGGTGGAGCTATCCCGCCAAAACTTCCCCTACCTGCTGACGATGGCGGATTGAATGATGCTCCACTCACCCACCGTTATGAACTCTTGAAAAATAAACCTTTCTTCGAGAACGACTCAGGGAGTATTTATCGGGCATCATCGAAGGAATTTCCCATTTCTACAACTATCACTGGTCTCATTGAGATCATCAAACCCGGCGCAGTACGTGAGCTACATTGGCATCCTAATGCCAACGAGTGGCAATACTACATTTCAGGTAAAGGACGTATGACCGTGTTTAGTTCTCATGGACACGCACAAACTGCAAAATATGGGCCGACCGACGCCGGTTACGTTCCTCAGGGATTTGGTCACTATATCGAAAATATTGGCAATGATGATCTTAAGGTACTGATTGTATTAGATAACGGTATCTACCAAGATATTTCACTTTCTGATTGGTTAGCTAAAACGCCGTCTTATCTGCTTGCGGATAACTTCAACAATAATCCCTCCGATTGGGTGGACCGTCCTAAGGATAAGCTAGTCATATCGCGCCGTAGGACTTGAGATATTACACTTTGTGGTGTATTGAAAACCTATATGACTTTGTATATCAGAAATAGCCTCGTTTACACGAGGCTTTATTTAGCAGTAGTAAAAATGATTAAAGAAATAGATGTTGATCTTAATATGTTAGTTTAATTAAAAGAATATAGAATCTTGTAAATGATAATCGTTTTACAGGTTAATCATTTTTTCACATAATTAACTTTCTCTTGTTACTTTTGTTTCCCTTTTTCGGTAATCGAAAACTACCTTTTTATCGGTAATTAGGTCAGACAAGGGTTAAAAGAATAAGCGCTTTATTCCCTGTCATGTTTAATGATTATTTTACACTTATACAACCTGCCGTGACCATCTAAAAACGTTTTGTTAACATCAAGTTATCCTATTCTCCAAGTTCGTTTGGCTTTAGTGCTTTCTCTTTTTTATTTCACTTATTAAATTATTTATTTAACTAATCTTAACGTAATGATTTAAATAGAAAAATATCAACATAAGATGTGAAAATAAAATCTTGCTAATAATTATCATGTAAAGTAATTTTATATTGAAATTAACGATTAAAGAGCCAGAGAAAACCCTATATTTAAAGCTGCAATTTATATTAATAGCGACAAATTTAGGAGCTATCTGCCAGAAGATTCATAGTTCAATAAACACTAACATGATGGAGAAATATAATGGATATAAAATCTGTAACAACTTCTAGTCTAATACAATTAACACCTGATGATAGAAGTGGATATCCACCCGTTGAAAAGCAAATAGCAGGAGATATAATACGTGTACTAAACTTTAGGCAAACAGATGAGGGTTATACTGCATCACATGGAATTGAATATCGCGCTAAGAAAATAATATTAGCGTACGCTTTAGCTGTAAGTGGTATTCATGATGTATCTCATCTTCCTGGTGACTATTATAAGAATAAAGAGACTGCTGAGATAATTTATCAAGAATATATGTCTAATCTTTCATCTGCACTATTAGGTGAAAATGGTGATCAAATTTCTAAAGATATGGCAGATGGTTTTTACAAGAATGAACTGGATTTTGAAGGTGAATATCCCCAAAATATTTGGAATATTCCTGATCTTGAAAATAAACCATTGAGTGCTTATTCAGATGACGATAAATTATTAGCACTATATTTTTTTTCTGCACAGGAAATTCCACTGGAGGAAAATCAACAATCAAATGCCGCAAGATTTTTTAAATTAATTGATTTCTTATTTATCTTATCTGCTGTGACATCCTTAGGAAGGAGGATTTTTTCAAAAAACTTTTACAATGGATTAGAGTCTAAATCATTAGAGAATTATATTGAGAGAAAAAAGCTTTCTAAACCTTTCTTTCGACCACCGCAGAAATTACCTGATGGCAGAATAGGTTATTTGGCCGGCCCAACAGAACCGCCTAAATGGAGAGTTAGTTTACAAGAACTTAAAAATAACAAATCCAGGAATGGATTTACTAATATGGAAGGTGCTGCAAAACAAAAGTATAGCTCATTTATAAAAGAGGTGCAAAAGGGTAACGATCCACTTACAGCAGCAAAAAGTATTGGTACAGCAAGCGGCAGTAACTTGGAAAAACTGCCGAATAATTTATATAGTGTGAGGCTAAGCCAAAAAGACAGGGTAACCTTCAATCTAAATAACACTGACAGTACAATGACGATTCATAGTGTTGGAACTCATTATAAAAATATATGATGTGTGATCTCTGGCTTCGATTGACAGAACATTTTTAAGCTCTCATTTTTTCAACGGGAGTTTCATAAGGCGTTTTACCTTTCAAACCACTGTTGTGGTCTGTGATAATTGTAAAACGCCTTCCATTTAGCTAATACACTTTACTACCAAGAAAATATGGCTAGAAGAAACCGGCTCTCCATGCCAATAACGTTATAGGGTTATAATTTTTGAGGTTATTTTTGATTTCCGTAACAAAGCGCATAATATATATGACAGGATAAAAGCCAGCAAGGAATAGGCTATTATGTAAACATATATATTTATGTAATTAAATTTTTTTAATAAGAAATTATGGATAAATTCGTTATGTATTTCAATAACAAAAATATTGTGAACAAGATATATTCCTAGTATATTCTTGCTAATGTCATCTATTAAGAATGGTATTTCTCTGACATTCAAATTAACCAAGAATAAAAACAGGCACACCGAAGAAACTTGAAGGAATACATTATAAAACTTCCCATAAAAGAAAGTCATCCCCGTCTTGGATGAAATGATTGATAAAGATATCAATGATATAATAAAAAATACCAGAAATATTATATGCTTACAGGAAAAAGCCTTTATTTTAGGTTTCGTTAGCCCTATATATCCACCTATCAAGAAACTAATCAAACCCTCAGATTGGAACGGAAACAAAATATTGAATGGGATTAGGGAAAAAGAGAATTTGTAATCTGTTAGTGCATTCAGCAATGTAAGATTAGAAATTATAAGCATTATAACGAGTATTTTCTTAATCCCCTTTGCATTTGTTTCATTAAATGTGTTACGCATTAGTGGTGTTAATATATATAGAGAGACAATTGCAAATATAAACCATAAATGGGTAGCATCTGATGTGGTTATACTAACATTAACATAATTTAAAAAATTAATAGTAGGCACTGTTGTAAATTTACTGATAAAATATGTGTCATACAGATAATAAAATATAAGCCAAAACAACAATACAGTTAATATCCCTTTGGATTTATTAATGATGTAATCCACCTGCTTTTCATGCTTGTTGTTTAGTAAGAAATAGCCACTGCACATAAAAAACAACGAGACCCCCAACTGACCGGCCTGCCTAAGAAAATACAAAACCACGTCATTATCATCGCGCAACAAGAAAAATAAAGTAACGTGAGAAATTACAACGAAAAATATAGAAACTATCTTTAATAAATCTATGGCTAATATTCTCATTTTTTGTCTCTTAAATAGATAAAATGAAGTTTGAAATTTTTGGGGCAAGCCTGGTCATACCTAGTTTTGATGGATGCAAACCATCGGACACTGTGCCCAAGCTATTGCTGGTCATAATATCGATATTGCCTTCATTGAATCCAGATTGTTTTAACAAATCCAGATATGGGATGGAGTGTTTTTCGCAGATTTCCCGACAAACGCTGCAATAGTCAGACAAGTAATACCCTTTGGCGTTTTTACTGTTCATGCCTCTTTGTACTGATATTGGCGTTGTTATAATAAACCCTATTCTCGTTGATGGGTATTTTTTGGTAATTCCAGTCATTAATAATTTCATGCCGCCAATAAATGTTAAAGGGGTTTTGTCTTTATAATCACCTATTTCCACTCCTCCATTGGAGCCAAAGTCAAATCCAAAATCATTTACCCCTCCCCATATTGTAATAATATCTGGATTGCTTTCCATTTTTTCATATCTTAAACACATGGCTGAATTGTCATTTTTATCTTTTTGGGCTATGCATGTTCCCCCTATTCCGTAGTTTTTCCATTCTTTTAGATCTAAATTTTTAGTCACTATTGGTTGATACCACCCTCTTTCAGTTATACTGTCACCGAGGGTAAACCAACACCCTCCCTTCAAATGCGATTGAATATAAGACATTTACTTTTATCCTTCTAAAAATAAAATGTAGACCGACTGGTTTTTTATCAGTATCGAATGTCCGCTGGAACGGACGCAGGCATTTCGATAGCGTGGTATTCAGACATTTGGCGATAGGCCGTTGTGATAATTGCTGCCTAAATTTCTCAGACCATAGAGAATATCCAAACAATTCTGCGATTAGTTTACGTTGAGTGTAATACTCATGGTTGGCAACTGGGGCGGCATGACGGAAGTCGCGATTAATCACAAATGTATAATCGCTTTCCACATCAGACAAAGCGAAACGGAAAAAAGCGTGTTTAACTTTGAAATAACCGCTTTGCAGGACACAGTAAATTTGGGAATACAGAGCCGACCGGTTTGTAGTAGGCTCCAGTTCGCTTGCTGACAGCGACAGAAATTCCAACTGTAGGCCTTCATCAAAATCAGGAAGCGCATACAGGGCGAATTGCTTCGCATCCGTTAAGGCAGAGAGTCTTTTACTTTTATTGGCAGTTTGGTCTATATGATGAGTCATCATCCTGATTCCATGCAAATCATGTCCGTATGAGGATCGCTGACCGGACAGTAAAAATGAATTTCGTCACTGCGGTTGGATCTCGAATGAAGTTGTCTCATATAAATAGTACGATATCAACCCCTTTTATGCCCCTTTAATCGTACACATTCATGACAGAAATATGGATTGGTGATCATAAACAAATTATTGATCAGGTACTAAAAAATGCTGATAGTGATAATTAGTTTGCTAAAGAAGTGCCTGATAAATTAGCTGAAGAGAAAAATGAATCTGAAACATAATATTGAGTTACTGACCACCTGAGTTTAATAACAAAAATGCCGATCTTGAATATCGGCATTTTGCCATGAAAGAGAAGATTAATTTAATGCTTTAATGCTCCAATTTTATCCCGGCTCAGTCCGGTACTGGTGGCAATAATGTCCAAACTCACGCCATGCCGTAATAAGGCACGAGCCGTTTCCAGTTTACCTTCCTCTCGGCCTTGCTCGCGCCCTTTTTCGTTTTATGCTCCGGAGATTGTTCAATCAGTTGATGGACAAAGTGTGAGAGATCCAGAGTATGTCCATTTAGTAAAATATAGCGTAACACCACATTGCGCTGCTCGACTGTATTATACCTTCCATTCAAGAGTTCCACCAATTGGGGGACCCATTCCAACATATCCCAGAAAAAAATACTTCAATAATTAAAATATTAATATAAAACAATTAATTAAATAAAAAATAACCAATAAAAAATACCAGAATGTACACACATATGTACAAACCGAAAAAGCACTCATATGAAGCATAGTGATTGATTTTATACTATTAGCGGGAGATGCGGGGATCAGTTCTGAGATGAGGAGGAGATCGTAAAGCCGGATTATCTCCGGCTCCGTTCTGCCTGTACGGCA
The DNA here is from genome assembly GCF_042879355.1 of Photorhabdus sp. RM71S. Lineage (NCBI taxonomy): Bacteria > Pseudomonadati > Pseudomonadota > Gammaproteobacteria > Enterobacterales > Morganellaceae > Photorhabdus > Photorhabdus sp. RM71S. Next base: position 172,100 of record NZ_JBHFKV010000007.1, read on the forward strand.
GTGAACATCAAACATGTAACATGTAACATGTCTTTTACTTCGGCACTTCCGGCCACTGCACATCAGGCGCTTGATTCACATCTACACGCGTAAGCAATACTCTGTATTTCTTCCATTCGAGTAGAGCGGCTTTCTCTGAGTCAGTAGCAACTTCTAAGTCAACAGAGTCTTGTAGCAATGAGAGTGTTTCATTTGCTTGTTGTAACAGTGCTGCTTGTTGTTGCTTCGCTTCATTAATCTGATGAGATTTGAGAAGGTCTTTATCAACTACCCATTCTTTACCATCCCACTTATCGAAATCTGTGGGAGGTTTCTTGAAGGTTAGCGTATCCGGCAGTTCACCGATTTCAGTAATTTCAGTCGGAGCGCGAGTTAACGTGTCGTAAGCTGTTTTGCCACGGTAATCCGGGAGGATTTGCCAGCACTTACCGTCTTCACTGCGACAAACAGCTTTATCGTGAGAATCTGGAAGTTGTGGCGCATCGGGATAAGCACCGGCTGATAGATTGACACCGAGCATGACATACTCAATGTCTGAAATTGTGAATTCTCTCGTTATCTGATTCGAGTGATAAACCTTTATCCAGCCTGTTTGAATAGCCAATCCGTCTTTACCCAATACGGCTGTTTCGTGTTCTAAAGAGTACTTTTGTTCTGTCATTATGCTGCTCTCACTATGTAACCTGAACTCTGGATAAGGAAGAAAAGAAAAAAGGAACTAAGTGCCTGAGGCACGATCAAAGTTTTTGCTTAGAAAACAAAATCGTGGGGATCCTCAGGCTATGACTACTTTAGAAGAACTTTACTGCTGCGTCGATGATTTTTGCCAAAAATTTATGCCAATGTGGGAGCAACAGCTTATCGCAAATAACCAGCTTAAACGCCATCGCGCCACATCACTGTCTCTCAGTGAAGTGATAACTATCCTGATTTTATTTCACATGAGCCATTATCGTCATTTCAAAGGGTTTTATACGGAGTATGTACAACCCTTCCTTACCGCTGAATTTCCCGGATTGGTGAGTTATAACCGGATAATAACATTGAAGAAAAGAGCCATTATTCCTTTGTGCGCTTTTCTTTCTTCACGCAAAGTCAAATCACAGGGTATTGCTTTTATTGATTCCACCAAAATCGCCGTTTGCCATAATGCGCGTATTCCCCGAAATCAGGTTTTTGATGGCGTCGCAAAACGGGGAAAAACGAGCACAGGATGGTTTTATGGTTTTAAACTTCATTTAATCATTACCGATTGTGGTGAGATCGTCTCCGTCAAATTAACCCCGGGAAATACTGACGATCGCGAACCCGTTAAGGAATTGGTGAAAGAATTATCTGGACATCTGTATGGTGACAAAGGGTATTTATCACAGGCGTTATGCGATGGACTGAAAGAAGAAGGCATTACGCTCATTACCAACGTTCGTCGCAATATGAAAGCGAAATTTTTATCACTTTGGGATAAGGTAATGTTAAGAAAACGGTTTTTAATAGAAAGTGTGCCGCAGGCATACAAACTAGCCGCATAGGGAATGCAGCCAGTATGTAGCATAAGCTCAGGAGGAGATGGTGGTAGGCCCACCGAAGTCCGCTGTCGGAAGCTGGCTTCAAACCCCCTCAAGCGGCTGCCGTAAAGAGCGGAGGTCGTGAGCGTTGAGGTTAAAGCGCGAACAATAGTTCAGCAG